>JAYEGP010000019.1:0-40144 GCA_034659135.1 Campylobacterota bacterium | reverse complement strand
GCGTATAAAATTTGGCGCATTATACTAAAACTTAGCAATGCTAACTCTTAATGTAATAATCATGTAACACTATTTAATGTATAATCCGCCTGAAAAATAGCTAAAGATAAATTATTTTTTAGCTAATACAACATACTTCACATTAACTTATATCTTATCTGACGCACTATAGGGAAGCTCGAGCCCCGCCGTGTGTGAGGTAAGCTATAAAATTCAAATCTCATTAAAATAAACTGCTAAAATGTAAAAACACTTCGGTTATATTAATTTAAGATATCGTTTCAAAATAATCATCGCTGCAATAGAGTCCACACGTCCATCACGTCGATAAGATATTTCGCCTTTCATTAAAGCTTCGGCCTCTAAAGAGCTGTCACTCTCATCTTGATAAAAAATTTCACCTGAAAAATCGACTAGCTTTAAAAAATGAGCCACGCGACGACGCATCTCATCTTCGCTACTTCCACCCATAGGAATGCCCACGATTAAAGCTTCAGCATCCCATTCTAAAAGAAGTGCCTTGACTTCCGCAGCCGCTTGATTTCTATTTTTACGCGCTATCGTCTTAAGTGGTGAGGCCATTTTTCCATCAGGAGAGTAGGCGATACCTATGCGCTTTAATCCTAAATCCATAGCGAAGTAACGCACTATTTCCCCAGACAAAAACTGCCAAACATCTTCTCAAGCATCTCATCATTTTCAAAGGGTCGTGTTATTGAGGCGATAGCATGTAAGGCGGCATTAAGATGGAAAGAGAAAATCTCTAACTCTTGATCTTCAAGAGGCAATTTCGCTTCAATAATCTCTTTACATGTAAGCTTAACGGCCTCTATTTGACGTGTTGAGATCAACATCATCTCTTCAGAAGTATTATTAGCGTCCATAATCTTCTCTAAGGCTTTAATAAGCTCTGTAGTAGAAGCTTTAGTATTTAAAAAGAGTGGTTCATAGCTACTAAAAAGTGAGGTGTTAAGCTTACATGTAAGATCACTTTTATTAAGAACCGTTATAAAAGTACGCTCATCTTTATGTTCATGTATCAGATCTAAAATGGCTTGGTCTTCATCGTCTAACTCGCGAGAGCTATCAAACAAGGCAATCACGACATCACTCTCATTCACTGCTTCCATAGAACGTTCAATCCCGATACGCTCTATCTCATCTCCCGCTTCACGAATTCCTGCAGTATCAATAATTCTAATAAGATGTGTCCCGATTTTCACCTGCTCTTCTATCGTATCACGCGTAGTACCGGCAATATCACTAACAATGGCACGATTAAAATTGACTAAGGCATTAAGCAGTGAGCTTTTACCCACATTAGGCTTACCGATAATACTGACCTTAAAGCCTTGCATCAGACCTTGACGACTTTGACTCGCTTGGAGTGTTTTGCTTAATCTTACATGCAAGGAATCAAGTTTGGCAATCATCTGATCAATTAGATCTTGAGGAAGGTCCTCTTCAGCGTAATCAATGCTAACTTCAGAATAGGCAAGAATATGAAGCAGTTCATCTCTTACCTCTTCTATATAGTGGCGCAGTTCACCCTTCATCTGGCGTGCTAATATTTTAGCAGCATCTTCACTCTTGGCTTCAATAAGCTGTGAAATGGCTTCTGCTTCACTAAGGTCTATGCGTCCATTTAAAAAAGCGCGTTTACTAAACGCTCCTGGCTCAGCTAATCGCGCACCCAGATGCAAACAGTTTTGTAAAATCTCATTCGCAACAATATGACCGCCATGACACTGTAGCTCTATGACATCCTCAGCCGTAAAGCTATGGGGTGCTTTAAAATAGATAACAATTGCTTCATCAATAAGTTCATTTTTACTATTGTGGAGTGTAGATAGTGTTGCATGTCGGATAGCAAAAGAGCTACGCTTTGAGAGTTGACAGGCGATATCATAAGCCTTGTCACCGCTGAGTCTGATGATAGAGATAGAACCGACGCCATGCGCAGTGGCGATGGCAGCGATAGTGCTATGCATTAATACTCGTTGTAATCGTTAATAATAATAAATTTTGCACCATCACGAGTTGAGCGAATGGCAACATATTTCTCAGGATAGCGTGTGCGGAGCTCTTTAAGAGCAATCTGAACTAAAACACCGTCCAAAACCTTAGTCTGCGAACGCCCATCTCTCTCAATGTTTTCACAAACACCTTCAAGGTAACGATCCATCGCCTCTTCTTGATTATGTAAAAACTCTGCAATCTCTAAACGTAACTGCAGATGATAGGCTCCATTAATCCAGTTAAAGATCATATATGAGAGTGCCTTATAGCGATAGCCCTCTTTTCCAATTAAAAGCGCCGCATCATCGCCTGTAAATTCTATTAAGAGTGTATTTTCATCATACATAGTGACTTTGATAGCATTAATCTTGAAACAGAGATTTTCAAAAAGCGCATTAATATCTTCTTGGACCTCTTCAACTATAGTTTCAGAGGAGAGTTCCTCATCAAAATACTCATCAGAGAATTGATCATGATGCTGTTCGCTGCGCGCTTCATGTGAAAAACTTTTTTCTAAGGCTTTGGCCTCTTCATCGTCATCTACGGGAGAGACTTTTTCACTTTTATCTTCTAATGTCTCATTTTTATGAGCACTATCTGCTTGAGCTATAACCTTACATGTAGCAACGATAATGGCTGTTTTTTTAAAAAAACTTAAAAAGCCATCTTTAGGATGTTGTATAACTTCAACATTCAATTGTGTAACTGAACACTCTAGGCGTTCTGCCGCTTCAGCGTACGCGCTCTCTAAAGAAGCTGATTCAATTTTTATCATTTTTGTGCTTCTCCTCAAGATGTTGTTCATGGCGCTGCGCTTTCATTGCCTCATACTTGCGATTAACAATGAATTGCTGTCCAATTGAGAAGAGATTATTGACGAACCAATACAGCACCAATCCTGATGGGAAGGTGATAAAGAAAAAGGTAAAAATAATCGGTAAAAACTGGAAGATTTTTTGCTGCATTGGATCTGTAAAGTTGTTTGGTGTCAACTTCTGCTGATAATACATTGACGCACCCATTAAAATCGGCAAGATAAAAGTTGGATCCATACGTGAAAGGTCATCAATCCACAACATCCATGGAGCACCCTGAAGCTCAACCGCATTTAAAAGAACACGATAAATTGCAAAAAAGACAGGAATCTGCATTAAGAGTGGCAGACACCCTCCTAGCGGATTTGCCCCATGTTTCTTATAAGTCTCCATGACTGCCGCATTCATACGTTGTGGATCACCTTTATGCTTCGCTTGAATATCCTTGATTTTAGGTGCAAGGTCTTTCATCTTCTGCATGGATAGCATCCCTTTGTACGTTAATGGGTAGAGAACCAGACGAATTAAAATTGTCAATGCGATAATCGCCCAACCCCAGTTGCCAAAAATTCCGTGTAACCACATTAACAGATCAAAAAGTGGCGCGGATGCAAAAGTAAACCATCCATACTCAATAGCATGAATCAATACAGGATCAATCGTCTCAAGAACCACATAATCTTTTGGTCCGATATACGCACTAAAATCCATCACTCTTGTTGCATCAAGATAGACAATTGGATTGTCATCACGATCACGCTCTACCATCACCGTCGTGTCAGGACGTAGCGCGTAAAAAATTGAAGCAAAATATTGATCAAATGCTGAAGCTAAATGCACATCGGTAAACGAGCTACGTCCTTCGACATCGCCATCTTCAAAAATTGTTGTCAGACTATCACCGGCATAGACCATAGCACCTGACACTGTCATCATCTGCTCCGTTATCTGCGGACGCTGTCCAAGGTAGATAAAGTAGCGTTTTTCTTCACTTAACTCTACATTAACATCATAATGGCCATCTTTATAAAAGGTTAAATTTTTTGTAACACTAAGACCTGAGAGCGTCTGTGTTAATGTGAGTTTCACCTGATCGTGATTACTTAAGTTAAGATCGCGAGATGAAGCGGTATAAGCAGTTTTCGATGCTTCATCATTGAGCGCCTCATCTGAGAAACGGATGTAGAGAGGTTTTGAGCCAAAAAGAGGAATCAGCTGTGCAGGATTTCCATCTTGGTCATGAAACTTATCATCTTTAAGTGTCTTAGAGCTGATGCGACCCAAGGTATCAATCGTAATAGAAAACTCATCACTATCGATATTGACCAATGTATTGGTTTCACTTCTGCCTACGCTCTCATCAGAGGCGATACTGTGCCCACTTAAAGCTGTCGTCTTCTGCTGTGTTGTTACCTGCTGCGTTGCAGTACTTTGTTGTTGTGTTGTCTGGTTTTGCTCTTCGATTGGAGCTTCTGGTGGAAACAGTGTTGTATACACTACGAAAAATACGAAAGAGAGTCCTACTGCAAGAATAAGACGTTGGTTGGGTGTCATTTTGTCTAACAAAAGCTAGCCTTTAAATAAAAAATTTTTTATGATAGTACAGCGGTTGTCCGCTTCTGGAATAAGCCAGTATTTTACCTCATTGATGCTCAAACTTTCTTGTTTTTTACACCTAAGATGCAATTTTGGGTAATCAAATCCACCTTCAAAGAGTTGATTACACCTTAAAATGCGAAAAAATGAGTTAAAAAAGGCAAAAATGATACTGTTTTTCTCAAATTGAATAACAGCATAGGCTGAACATGAGGGATAATAACGGCAATTATTTCCTGTAATCTTAGAAAAAGTGTTTTGATAAAGTTTTAGAAGATTAAGAAAAAACAGTCTTAGCATGTAGCTTCTTTAAAACGTAATTGAGATCTTTTTGAAGTGTTTGAAATGGAATTTCATGGAGTGATGCTTTAGCGACAAAAACATAGTGACCCTCTAAAAGTGTTGTATGAAGTTCTCGCCATAATGCTCGTAATCTTCGTTTTGAGCGATTACGAATAACGGCATTACCCACTTTTTTGCTGGCAGTAAAGCCTATCTTTTTCTCACCTTCTTTAGGGAGATAAAATACAACACAGCTGCGCGAGTGCGCACTTTTGCCGCGATTGTATACAAGCCCAAACTCTTTATGAGCCTTGAGCATAACAAAACTGTTTATACAGTCAATTTTTTTCTACCCTTTGCACGACGTGCATTGATAACGCGACGACCATTTTTAGTCGACATACGTAATCTAAAACCGTGTGTACGTTTACGAGGGGTATTATGCGGTTGGTATGTTCTTTTCATGCCGGAACCTTTGTAATCTGAAATTAGGACGTAATAATACTCGAAGCATACTTAAAAATCAATTAAGCTTAAAGGGTTTTCTTCTAAAAAAACTTATGTGTCTTGAAATTTCTCGCAAATTTTATCGGTCTCATCTCAATTACATTAAATTTCAAAATGGACGATTTAATAGTACTACGAAAAAGGATCATTAAATGAACACCTCATACGAACTTAATGCTTACCGATCCCATGAACTCAATATTCAGATGAAAACATCAAGTGGTGATGTTATTAACCTTGATTTTGAAAACACTCAAGAACTCGCTCTTTCAGCAGATAAGAGCGACAAAGAGGAGAACACTTCATTCTCTTTTTCATCACTGCAAGCGTATCAATTTTCCATGCAGAGCAATGGTCTTGATGCACAAGATAAAAAAGAGATTGCTGCTTTTATGGAAATAGCCAAGCCCTACATCGAAAACTTTATGAAAGAAGTATCTGATCAGGAACAGACAACTCCTCTAAATCAAATTGCTACGATGATAGAAAAAACCATGGAGCCAATGAAAGCGCTCGAGCATGAAGCGAAACAACAAGGTAAAAATGACATCGTTAAACTTTTTGACAATACCTTAAAAACATTTGAGCAGAGTGAAAAACTCATTGATGAGAGTCAAAAACTTCTCGATAAGATTCTAAAAGGCTTCGATAAGGATTTTGAGGACTTTATGTACGCATAAGTCTTACATGTAAAATTCGATAGGTTCAGGCTTCCCGATATAGTAGCCCTGAACATAATCAACACCTATCTCTTTGACAACATGATAGATGGCTTCACTACTAACGAACTCTGCTACCGTTTGCACTTTTAGACGTTGTGCTAAAGCAACAATAGTTTCAACCATAAGGCGCGAATTTTTATTGGTATCGATACTAGAGATCAACGAAGCGTCAATCTTAATAATATTAATCGGCATATTTAGCACATGAGAAAAATTCGAGTACCCTGATCCAAAATCATCCAATGCTACATTCACACCTAAAGCACGAACATTTTTAATAAATAAAGTGACAGACTCATAACTGTCAATCGCTTCAGATTCTAATATCTCAAAGGTCAACTGAGCATTTTTTTCAAAAATCTCAAGCGCATGATAAATGAGCTCAACAGTGGGTTGATGGTTTAAATCATCAGCAGAAAGATTCATAGAACAGGCGATATTATGCTCTTTAATTGTTTTAAGCGTTTCATAGAACATAATTTCTGTAATTTTATTATAAACACGTAGGCGTTTTGCAATGGATAAAAAACGAAAGGGAGCTATGACATGACCCTCATTAGGAACAATACGAACTAAGGCTTCATATTTTTCAATCTCGCCATTATTAAATTGCGCAATGGGCTGAAAATATGGCTTTATCTGTTCATGATCGATCGCGTCAACGAGAAGTTTTGAACACTTAATATTCTCTTTATACGACTGTTCAATCGCTAAAGCATCGCTATAAAACATCCAGCCAACTCCTGACTGTTTTGCCTCTTTTAAAGCGATATCTGCACAAGCGAGTAGACGCTCTTCACCAACTGAAATACCTACACTACAAAGGATGGTATAAGGCTCTTCTCCATCATAAAAACGCATAGAATTAAGCTGAGTCAATATGCGACGTATTGACTCAATAAAAACTTCTTTTAAAACTTCAGGTGCCGCGATGACGTACTCATCACCACCTAAGTGATAAAGTACGTAATTCTTATATTTATTCTCATCTAGAAATTTTGCTGTCTGTTTTAAAGCTTTATTTCCTAGCTTTTCACCAAAAAGATCATTAAACTCTTGAAACTTATCAAGATTAAACATAGCAATACAGTGATAATCTTTACTCTCCATATCTTCTAAAAGCTGCATACGATTGGGCAGCTGTGTTAAGGCGTTATGGTAATAACGAAACCGCGCTTCAATCGTTTTTTCTTTCACCTTCTCTTGAAGCGTTAAGGCATACTCTTCTAAAGATTTTTCTGCTTTTAATGTTCGTTGCAGTTGTGTCTCAATATCTTTTTTTAATTGCGTAATCTTTCTAAGACCCATGAGTGTGATAATTATTGCAAAAATAAAAGAGAAAAGAACCAAAACCTGCGCTTGAAAATTTGTCTCTTCGACTGATTTTATAGTATTAGCTAAACACTTATGTGCAATGGCTTTAACAACCTTGACATCTTTCAAAAACTGCTCAGTAATACTATTGTAACCAATGAGGGCATCTTCAATATCTATTTTGTCATTAGACGCTTTAGCTTCAAGTAGTGTTAATTCAACGGCATTATAAGCAATGACACGGCGTTTTAAAATGGCAACAGTCCTTTTGAGTTTCTCTTTATCACTCGCATGAGCAAAACTGACAAGTTTTTGCATAATGTCTTGAATACTTGCGCGTGATGCTAATAGGTCATGATCATACTCTAAAGGCATAAGCAGTGACTGTAAAATAAGCGCATGATGGTTTTTAATGAGATAATCTAAACGATCGGCTGTCTGCGTCAGTACCACCTGTTTTTTTTCAATCTTATGCAGGGCTTTTTTAGAATGCTCAAGCGTCAAGTTTCCAATAAAAAGAGGTAAAATAAAAAATAAAAATGCAAAAATGAAATATAATACGGTCTTTTTATTCATTTAAAACTTTGCATTCACTAAAAGATATGAGACTTCTTGAACCGCATCTTTTTTTGCCGGTTCACCAAAATGCCATCCTGAACCCGTATACTCTTCTTTGGTGTACATGTAAGCCGCTTTTAAAAACATGTTTTCATGAAAGTTCCACGCAAGATAGGTCTCTCCAACGTGACCGCGAATCGCTAATTTATTGTACATATCCTCTGCACCTTGAGTTGCCGCGAACCAGTATTGGCTCCCATAATTATATTCTGCTCCTAAATGCCACTCAGGCGTGAACGCATACTGCAAACCTGCATATATAGAATAACCTTGATCCTCTAACATTGTACCTTGAGCATAATCTGCTTCACTGTAACCTACTTTGTTATCTTGCGTAAATCCAACGCCATCGACATAGGTATTGGGATCGATCTGATAATCATCTTTTTTTCCATTTCCATCAGGCATTGAGAGTGCCGTATGTAAAAATACGCTCAAAGGTGTTTGCCCTATTGATTCTATATCTAAGCCCATTCCTAGTGTCATCATAGAACCTAAGACATGAGCATCTTCGGTGCTAATATTAGGACCAAGATAGGGGTGCGCTTTGACATTATTTAGGTAATTAAGCCCCATAGAGAAGAGTGATTTTTCACTAAAACGGGTATCAACAAAGAGACCATAAATTTCAGCATTATCGATATTTTCACGATTACACTGATACGGATAGATATTTGGATTAAGGGTATAGGCACGTGCCATAATAGCGCGTATAAAACTCTCTTGATTTAAAAGATTTGATATATTTGTTGTGACAATAAGTCCATAAGAGTCCATGTCAAAGACTAATGCAGGATAGAGTGATTGTCGTACATTAAATTCACCATACTGAACCGGCGTGCCTCCTGTAGTAGGCAAAACCCCTGCGCTCAATACCATAGGATAGCGCGAGTCTTTATTAAATTTATAATCAAAATACGCCCTATCAACATCGAAAGCGGTTACGGCATCTGCAGATTTTATATCTTGTGAAAGAATACAGAGACGCTGATACGATTGAGACGAGCGTACCATGACAAGGCGACCATGAAAACTGAGATCTTCAAGTAAATGCGCACTCAGATTGAATCGAAAGCGTACCATGCTCGCCGGATCAAAGTTTTTAGTAAACTCATCGCGGCGTTGAATACCACCATGGGGATCCGCCTTATAATCGGGTGTATTTTCACCTTCAATATAACGACTATCATAGGCAAAGCTATCAAGACGCAGCTGTAGTTCTGCGTTGAGATTCATACTATCTAGAATTGATTTTCGCTCAACTAGTTCTAAAATGTCATTCATATCCGCATAATCATCTTGAAGTGCAGTGTGCTCTTTTTGAAGTTTTTGAATCTGATCTTCTAAGGACTCAAGTCGATTTTCAAGGGCTTGTGATGCCAGCAAGGAGACAGAAGAAAATATTGTAAGAATAAGCCAAGGTAAAAAGCGCATATTTAAAGTCCTGGAACAATAGGTTGAGCTGAATCAGCTGCATATTTTACAAGATAATTTTCAAGTGATTTTCTATCCGATAGTGAGAGGGTATGAAGATGATACTTTTGAAGTTTCTTCTCATTAGAGAAGATACGTTTCCATTGAATTTTTGCTTTTGTTCCTGGAAAAAGATTTAATTCCAAAGCCAAATCTTTTTCTGAAGCTGATAGTAGAAGTGGCAATAAAAATAAAATAACTATACGCATAAAAAACCTAAACTTAAAAAGAAGAATTAACTTTTTAAGTTTAACAGATACACTCTGAATACATTCTTATGGTATGAGAAAATCTTTGAGTGGTTTTTGCACAGATTGACCAAGAGGCTTTGTAATATCTAAGGCACTTTTTTGCATCGCTAAGTGACAATCTCTACATTCACGTATGACCTTATGCTCTTTTATCTGAGGTTTTTCTATTTTTTCTATAGAGTGACAACTAAAACAGTCACTACCACACTCCGCCATTGAATTAGGGTTGGCACTGTGACACGCGATACACGTTAACATAGGTTTATGACGTAAATCTTCGTTGATTGTCGGTACTAAGGCGGGATGGCAGGTAAGACAGTCTCCTGTACAGGCAAGGAGTGTTGTTACGGTGGTAAAGAGAATTGATAGCATGTATTTCATAAACGAATTATAGATAAAAAAAATTAATCGATACAAATAAAATTTAGGTATTGCCATCAACTTAACATTTTTTTACTATAATATTCTCTAAATGCAAAGGATTATAATGAACTCTCTCTTAACAACATTTTTACTGCTCTCATTTCTCCTATTTTCAGGATGCAGCAGTGATTCAAACAATGATCAAATCACGGCTTCGTATTCACCACTAAATATCCCCATGCGCGAACATGGTTACAGTAATTTTGACACGACACTTGTTGATTCAAATAGCGAATACCATCAGTTTTTAGCTCGTATAGCAAGCCAAGAACATTGGAATGATAAAACAGCTTTTACGAGTGTCATAGACACTACAAGCATCAATTTTGATACGCAAAATCTGATTTTCTATCGTATCACTGAAGGCTCAGGTTCAATTACGCTCACACCTCAGACACCAAAGGTACAAAACAGTGAACTCATTATAGAGATAAAACGTGATGTGCCCGATATGGGAACTGCCGATATGGCCTACTACTGCTTAGCCTATGTTGTTGATAAAAATATATCGACAATAACTTTTAATGTTGGTGATAAAAGCGAAAGTATCCCCACGGCTATCCCAACAGTATGCACTATGGAATATGCTCCTGTTTGTGGGCTCAAAAATGTTCAGTGTGTCACAACACCGTGTAATCCTATCGTTCAAACTTATTCCAATGCCTGTATGTTAAATGCTGATGAAGCGACATCTCTTTTCAGTGGTGAATGTCCAAATGGTGAGATACCGAAAAACTGTAGCTCATGGTACGATGGCTGCAATAACTGCTTTAAAGATGAACAGGGAAATATCGCATGTACTGAAATGTATTGTGAAGTTCCCAATGGGCCAATAAAGTGTCTCGATTAATTCTTACATGTAAGCCTTGTTAGCTTACATGTACGGTGATATCCTCACCTTTAGCATCAAAAACAACCTGACTGCCTTCATCTACCTCCCCACTTAAGATCAGATCAGCCAGGCGATCTTCGACAATCTCATACAGTGCACGCTTAAGTGGTCGCGCTCCATAAACCGGATCAAATCCTGCTTGAGCGATTAAAGCTTTTGCTGTATCCGTGAGTTCTAATGTGATATCACGCTCAGCAACCTTCGCCACGATCTCTTGGAAAAAGAGTCCTACAATATCGACAATCTCATTTTCACCCAATGGATTAAAGATCACTGTATCATCTAAACGGTTTAAAAACTCAGGTCTAAAGGCCTGTTTTAACTCTGCCATCACAAGGTTCTCAAGTTCACTATCGCCTGCCATATTCATAATCTTATCACTTGCAATGTTAGACGTTAAGATAATAATGGTGTTCGTAAAATCAATGGTCACCCCTTTATTATCCGTTAAACGTCCATCATCAAGTACCTGTAAAAGCATATTGAAAACATCAGGATGGGCCTTTTCAACCTCATCAAAAAGTACCACACTATACGGTTTACGTCGTGCAGCTTCGGTTAACTGCCCACCCTCATCGTAACCGACGTATCCTGGAGGCGCCCCAACGAGTCGTGAGACGGCATGTTTCTCCATATATTCACTCATGTCAAGACGAATCATCGCATCTTCAGAGTCAAAAAGAAATTTTGCCAAAGTCTTTGCCGTTTGCGTTTTACCCACACCGGTTGGTCCTAAAAAGAGAAAGCTACCTATGGGACGATTTTTATCTGAGAGTCCTGCTTTATTACGTTTAATGGCACGTGCCACGGCAAAGGTCGCTTTTTCTTGACCTATGACCGTTTTGTTTAGCTCTTCTTCTACATGTAAGATCTTTTCACGTTCACTTTGAAGCATTTTATTAACCGGGATTCCTGTCCAACGACTAATAATGCCTGCAATAGCATCTTCATCGACACTGTTTTTAAGCAAGGTTCCTGATTCTTGCATCTGTTTCCACTGTGTTTGAATACTCCCCTCTTCTTCATTAAGCTTAGGTATCTCACCATACTCAATCTCAGCTGCGCGGTTGAACTCACCGCTATTTTTAGCCTGCTCTGCCTCACGCTTTTTAGATTCAAGCTCAGTTTTAATCCCAGCAATGCGTTCAAAAACCTCTTTTTCGTGCTGAAATTGTGCTTCTAAACGACGCTCTTGCTCACTTGCATCAGCTAACTCTTTTTCAATCTCACCAAGACGCTTCTCGTTGCTCGGTGTCACTTCCATCTTCAGCGCTTCTTCTTCTACATGTAACTCTTGGCTTCGGCGTTTAACACTTGAGAGCACATGAGGTTCTGATTCAATCTGCATACGCAGCTCTGCCGCTGCTTCATCGATTAGATCAATCGCTTTATCGGGTAAGAAACGATCCCCAATATAGCGATCAGAGAGTTTAGCCGAAGCGACTAAAGCAGAATCAGTAATACTCACATTATGATGCGCTTCTAGTCGTTCTTTAATGCCACGCAAAATCTGTAAAGACTCATTAACACTCGGTTCATCAAGGTTAACGGGTTGAAAACGACGTTGTAGCGCGGCATCTTTTTCAAAATATTTGCGATACTCTTTAAGTGTTGTGGCTCCAATGGTATGGAGTTCACCTCGTGCTAAAGCTGGTTTCAAGATATTGGCCGCGTCCATGCTTCCTTCACTCGCCCCCGCTCCAACAATAGTATGAATTTCATCTATGAATAAAATAATATTTCCACTCTGTTTCACTTCATCAATAACCGCTTTTAAACGATCTTCAAACTCACCACGATACTTTGCCCCTGCAATCAATGCACTCATATCGAGTGCTACAACACGTTTGTTTTGAAGACTTAGAGGGACTTCTTTATTGTAAACTCGTTGCGCTAGACCTTCAACGAGAGCCGTTTTACCCACACCGGGTTCACCGAGTAAAATCGGATTGTTTTTCGTTTTACGAATCAAAATCTGCATCATACGATTGATCTCTTCATCACGTCCAATCACAGGAGCTAATTTCCCCTCTGCCGCTTCTGAGGTGAGATCAATCCCGTATTTGTCTAAACTCTCTAAATTTTCATCAGCCGTCTGTGACTCAATTTTCTGTCCCCCGCGCATCGCTTCAAAAGTCTTTGCTAGATTTTGCATGTCAAGATACTTAGCTAAGATTGATCGGTATCCTTCTTCATTCATATTAGCAAGGAAATAGCTATCAACAGCTAAAAAGCTATCTCCATTTTGAGCCATCTCCCCTTCTCCACGCTCTAAGGATTGCGTAAAGTTACGTGAGAGTCGAATGCTCTCTTTTGTGATGTGAGAAGCTTTAGGTAGTTTGTTAGCTACGCTTTTGACATCGAGTTCTATGGCTGTCTTGTCGACATTCATTTTATTTAGGGCTTGATTAAGTACCGAGTTAGAGTTGGTTAAAAGTGCCCATAAAAAATGGATAGGCTCCACTTCGGAGTTTTGATTGTGAAGTGCTAAAGAGATGGATGACTCAATACTTTCAGTCATCTGATGGGTTAATTTTTCAAATATGTTATTCATTTTTATAATCCTTATAAGTTGATAAGGATTATTATACACCATTGAGTCACTTAATGTCAAGTATCTTAAGTAATTTATCTCATAGTTACTGGTTTATTAAAAAGTTTTATAACGAAGAGGCACACTGCGCTTCGATTTCAGCGACACTTTTAGCAATCCCTTTGGAGAGATTTTCACACCCCGAAGCTGTCACTAAAATATTATCTTCAATCCGAATACCCATACCGCGGTATCTCTGCGGTACCTCATCATCTTGTTCATCAATATAGATACCCGGCTCAATCGTCAGTACCATCCCCGCTTCAAAAATAATCTGTTCGCCTTCATCATCTACATAAGGAGAAGGATCATGAACATCAATACCCATCCAGTGCCCAATACCATGGGGGTAATACTTTTTATGAACCTTCTCTTCAATGAGTGCATCACGCTCACCTTTTAAAATACCTAGCCTCATCATACCCTCAGTAAGCACTCTTTCAGAAGCCTCTTGAATCACTTTTTTGCTGATGCCCGGTTTGATCATCTCAATAATTTGAAGCTGTACCTCTAAAATCATCTCATAGAGCTCTCTTTGCGCCTCACTAAATTTTCCTGATATAGGGAAAGTACGGGTAATATCACTCGCATACATATCGTATTCACACCCTGCATCGATTAAAACCAATGTAGCGTCTTCTAAAACCTTGTCATTATCGATGTAGTGTAAGGTATTGGCACGATTACCTCCTGCCACAATGTTTTCATAAGCGTTATGCCCTGCGCCATGAGAAGCAAAAACATACGCAATCTCAGCAGAGATTTGAAACTCATTTTTTCCTGCTTCTGCCTGTTTCATCGCACGATGGTGTGCTTCTTTGGTGATGCTAAGGGCTTTTTTTATAAGGTTGATCTCATCATCTGTTTTGATCAGACGTAATCTTTGTATCAATTTGTACACATCGCTAAAGGTTCTCGGAGATTTTAGAACCCCTCTTTTGTGCATCAGAGCCTTACATGTAAGCTTAAGCGTATCACAAAGCGTACTTGTTCCAAAAATATCGTAGTAAAGCTTAGGCAGGTTTGTTAAGAGTTCAGGCATCTTCTCTTCAAAAGTATCAATATTCAAAACTTCATCAAAGGTATAAGCCAAAGATGCTCCCTCGATACCCATGCGCTCTCCTACCCAAAGTGACTCTTGCTCAGAGACCTCTTTTACAAAGAGATAACTTTTAGTCACTCCATCGCGTTTCTCAAAGACCATAATACACTGATCTTCAGTAATGCCACTAAGATAATAAAAATTACTCTCTTGACGAAATGGATACTCCGTATCATTAGAGCGCGTCATATATTCAGCAGCGCTTAATACCGCTACACCATCATCTAAGAGATTAAAAAATTGTTGTCGTCGATTATAATAGATTGTGTCATTCATAAGGCAGATTGTAGGGTTTTAAAGCTTACATGTAAGACCTTACATGTAAGCTAATTGAAGGGCTAAGTCTAAAAATCTCTCTCAAGAAGTCTATGGACTTTAAGTATGGTTAAAATACGATCTTCTTGTTTACCGACGCCATCGATCATACTTTCATCTTCAAGCGCCGTCTCTGGTGCTGGTCCGATTGCTGATTTTTTAAGACGTATCGCTTCGGTGAGTCTATCAATCACAAAACCAGCCACTTCATCTTCATGTCGAATCACGATAAAACGGGTATCGTCTGAATGATTGATACTGCTTAAACCAAATTTCAAACGAAGGTCAATCAAAGGAATGACCGAACCTCGTAAGTTAAATACACCTAAAATATATGCAGGTGTCTGAGGAACACGGGTCCATTCAATCGGTTTAATGATCTCTTGAATGCTTAAAATAGGCACACTGTACTCTTCATCACCAACAACAAAGCCAACGAGCTGTACGACATCTTCGATATTTGCAACGTCTGGACTGTTTTGGTCCTGCTGCTTATTGATTATACTTTTTAACTTGTCACTCATGATGATACCTCCATCGTAAACTTGATATTACGTTTGACTACATTCATTAGATAATCTGGAGAATACGGTTTAGTAATGTATTCCACCATACCCACTTCAACCCCTCGCATACGATCAGATTTCCCTGTACGTGAGGTGACTGCAATGAGTGGCAAATGTTTATACTTATTGTATTTTTTGATCTCTGCAGCTAAGGAGTATCCATCCATACGTGGCATCTCAATATCGATTAGCATCGCATCAAAGTTATGATCACCAGATTTGAGGATATTAAGCGCTTCAACACCATCTGTTGCTTCAACAAGAGTGATACCCAGTGGTGCTAAAGAGGTTCGCATGATGGTTCTATCTGTTTTTGAGTCATCAACCACCATGACACAGTAATCACTTGGGCTTGTCTTCTCACTACTTACTGCCCCTACAGCGGCTTCACTACCTATGGTAGATTTCACTGATTTTGCCATCAGCATTAAGGCAGCGACATCCACAATCAGTGTCACACCACCATCACCACGTATCGTAGCTCCAGCAATTCCCTCAATCCCTTTGAGATATTCACCTAAGGATTTAATAACGATCTCTTCTTGTCCCACAAGCGAATCGACAATCAAACCAATTTTACTCTCAGCCAGACCAAGTACAACAACGTACGCATGTTCTGCACCATCAAAGACACGTTCCACTTCAAAGATATCTCCAATATGCACTAAAGAGAGTACCTCTTCGCGCAGACGCATCACTGAGCGGTTTTCAACCGTATAAATCTCATCTTTCGTAATTCTAACGGTCTCAAGAACTGAAGCGAGTGGAATCGCATAATACTCTTCTTGAACACCAACAAGTAAGGCTTGAATAATCGCAAGTGTCAGTGGGATTTTTAGATTAATCGTTGTCCCCTTACCCACTTCAGACTCAATATCAATAATCCCATTAAGCTTTTCAATATTTGTCTTCACAACATCCATCCCAACGCCACGTCCCGAGACATTGGTCACCTTAGCAGCGAGAGAGAGTCCTGGACGAAAAATCAGAGCGAAGGCTTCTTTATCACTCATAGCGTCTGCCTCTTTTTCAGAGATGACCCCTTTTTCAAGTGATTTTGATTTTAAAACATCAACATCAAGCCCTTTACCATCATCGGTAATCTGTATAACGATATGATTACCCTCGTTATAAGCTTTAAGCTGTATGGTCCCTGTTTCAGGTTTACCTGCAGCAAGACGCACTTCAGGAGTCTCGATACCATGATCACATGAGTTACGAATAATGTGCACCAGCGGGTCACCAATCTCTTCGACAATAGACTTATCGAGTTCCGTATCTTCACCACCAATCTCAAGCTCTATCTTTTTATTCAGATCACGAGAGAGATCTCGAATCATTCTTGGGAACTTATTAAAAACTTTTCCAATTGGTAACATACGCGTTTTCATAACGGCGATCTGAAGGTCTGTGGTGACAAGAGAGACGATAGAGACAACTTGGTTAAGCTCTTCTAAGAACTCTTCACCCTCATAGCGCTCTTCAACATCTTCATTGATCTTCATCAAACGGTTTTTACCCAAAACAAGCTCACCGATAAGATTCATAAGGTGATCGAGTCGTTTCACATCAACACGGATGGTCTGCTCAACCGTAGTTGCGGCACGCTTCTCTTGAGCGCCACGTTTCTCTTGTGTTGCTTTTGGCGCAGTAGGCGCTGGCGTAGGCGTATTCACCACAGGTTTTGGTTCTGGTTCTGGTGTTGGTTCTGGCTTTGGCTCTGTTTCGGCGCTCTCTTCAACAATTTCAGGAGCCTCAGGAACCGCTTCGCCTGCAGCAATTTTTGCCTCTCGTTTTGCCTTATCTTCTGCTTGACGCTCAGCTAAAAGGCGTTCAATCTCATCATCAATATCATCTTCACTCATATCATCATAATTAAGATCATCATCGGAACTCTCATCGGCAGCAGGTTCAGCAACTACCTCGGAAGCTGCTTCGGCTGCTGGAGCGGCATCAGGATGCTCTATATTACCATCACCACCCGCTGTTTTATCCAAGCGGACAACACACTCAGCAACATCAATGCCTTGATCAGAGCCATTATCACGAATATTTTCTAATAGTGCTTTCATCAGATCAATGGATTCAAGTACAACATCCATAATATTTGGAGTAATCACAATATCGCCATGACGTGCCATATTTAAAATATTTTCCATGTGATGTGTTAAGTGCGTCAAAACATCAAAATTTAAAAAGGAGCTCGCCCCTTTAACAGTATGGGCAACACGAAAGATACGATTTAAAAGCTCTAGGTCTTCTGGGTTTGTCTCTAGCTCAACCAAATCTTGATCGAGTTGTTCAATCAGCTCAAAAGACTCTACAAGAAAGTCCTGTAATATTTCATCAAATTCATCCATCTCTAGACCTCCTTATGCGATGTGAGCACGTACAACACGTGCTATTTCATCATAAAATGTATTGGCATCAAACTTCACTAAATAGGCTTCACCGCCGGCATCTTTTCCACGCATTTCACTAAAATGATCACTAATTGATGAGTTAAAAACAATAGGGATATTAGCAAAGCGTTCATCATCTTTGACATTAGCTGCAAAGTGAAAGCCATCCATAAGCGGCATCTCCACATCTGAGACAATGAGTTTCAGATGATCAGCAATATTCTCAGCATACATACCGTAAAGATCATCAA
Organism: Campylobacterota bacterium; assembly: GCA_034659135.1. Classification (GTDB taxonomy): domain Bacteria; phylum Campylobacterota; class Campylobacteria; order Campylobacterales; family Sulfurimonadaceae; genus S010-53. The sequence goes on along the minus strand of JAYEGP010000019.1, from coordinate 22,003 downwards.
GCCGATGGAGTCCATCTTGTCCATCTTGGGCTTCAACCACTTGAAAGCCCATCTTTTCTAAGGCCTCTTTAACAATCATACGGGCTGTGGAACTGTCATCTAAGAGCAGGACTAACCCACTGAAGTTGTACTCATCTGATGGGATATCTCCCTGATCAGGGGTATAGAGGCCTAACTCTTGAACAACAGTTTCAAGGTCAATAATCAATAAGACCGAGTCATCTTCAATGCGGGTCACTCCAGTAATCTTACCACGATCTAAAGCACCTGCCCCTGAAGCAAAAGAGGCGGGTTCAATATCTGCCCAACTAATGCGACGAATACGTTTGGCATCATGAACAACAAAACCAATCAAGATGTTATTAAACTCAGTAATAATAACCCGTGTGCTTTTCGTTGTCACTTCAGAAGGGGTTTCAATACCCATCCATTGTGCAAGGTTAACCACGGGTATTACAACGCCACGAAGATCAAAAATCCCTTCAATAAATTCAGGGACACCGGGAAGCTCAGTGAGTTTGGGCATCCTAATGATCTCACGAACCTTTGAGACATTCACACCGTAAATGCCTTCGTAGATCTCATTATCCATCTTGCGAAAGATTCTAAAGTCAACAAGCTCCATTTCGTTGCTACCGACTTTTAACATATTATCTTTTGACATAAAAAGACTCCTTAGCGTAGGCGGAACTCTTCAAGTTCCAACGCTTCTTGAGACGATTTTACAACAAAGTATCTTTCATTACAAGCAAAAGCTGCCAAATTGATATAATTAAATCCGTTAAAATCAAATTTCGTATTTTGATGAAAGTGACCTTCAATGATTCCATCATAATCTAAGAGACTATGGATCTCTAATCGCTCTTTGACGAGATCTTCAAAGGCTTCTATTTTGTAACAATCATCTTTTTTTTCTAAATAATCATCAAGATAGTGAATAATACGGTGAGCACTTACCCAATCTAAAACATTCAAAAGTGACAACACCATACGCGAACGAATAAGCATCGTGTACAAACGGTATTTTAAATGTGATCCAAAATCACCATGTGCTAATAAAATATCTTGATCTTTGAACCTTACATGTAAAGGCTGAGAGGATAAAGGAACAAGGTATATCTCTGGGAAATATCGTTTCAAAAGAAAATCATGATTACCTTCAAGATAAAGCACTTCAATCTTCATAGCGATGGCATTGATGATTTCAATGGCCTCTTTGTTACGTTCATAAGTTAAGGCAATGGGACCAAAAAGTAGATCAAAGATATCACCCATTAAAATAAGCTGTGATGCTGTCGTGTTACCATCATAAACAGATTGAAGCAGTTCAATGAGTTTGGGTCGCTGATCGCTGTAGTGCGCATCAGCAATCAGGAGTGCCCCCGGTTTTAACTCAAATAACTCAAGGGACATAGGCGATGATAGGAAGCGCTAAATCTTCATCAAGTCCACACATCAAGTTAGCATTGGCAACGGCTTGAGAGGATGAGCCTCTTAAGATGTTATCGACACTACTGTTGACGTAGAGTTTTTTACCTTTACGCTGTGCATAGATGTCACAAAAGTTTGTCCCTGAACACGATTTAATATCGACAGGACCTTCAAAAACTCGCACAAAAGGCTCATCTTTATAGTACGCTTTTAACAGCGCAATCGGGTCAATCTCTTCTGTGATTAACATATAGGCATCAATAAGCTCACCCCGTGTTGCAGGTATGAGGTGCGGTACAAAGTTCACATCAAAAGTTTTACCACTCTTTAAACGTAGCTTTTCTATGATCTCAGGTTCATGCCTATGATTTAAGACCTTATAAGCAAAGATATTTTCATTAATACCGATGTAGTGCGTACTCGCAGAACACTTTTTACCCGCACCACTTACGCCACTTTTTGCATCAATAAAAATAGGGAAATCTTCATCAATATAATCTAAAAATGGTAGCAAGCCTAAGATAGACGCTGTCGGATAACAGCCCGGATTTGCTACTAAAGCGCTCTTTTTAATCGCGTCACGATTAAGTTCAGGAAGACCATAGACTGCCTCATTTAAATGTTCTTTATCTTCATGAGGGCAGTAGTACGCTTCATAGGTCTCAAGTTCGAGACGATAATCTGCAGAGAGATCAACGATTTTAATACCCGCTTCAAGTAGTCCTTTAGCAAAACCCATAGACGCTTGATGCGGCAGAGCCAAGAAAGCCAAATCACAACGTGCAGCTATCTGCGCAGTATCTGCTTTTTCAACCTTACATGTAAAGACATCTTTAAGTGCAGGATGCAAAGCCTCAAGCGATACGCCCCCCTCACTTGTAGCCACATAAGTAATCTCAAATATGGGGTGAACAATTAAGATTTTGATCAGCTCCATTCCAGTGTAACCACTCGCTCCAATAATACCAACCTTAATTTTAGAAATGGGTTTCAAAGACAATCTCCTCATATTTAACTTCTAATATCTCATACTCTTTAGTTCCGCCAGGAAGCTTAGCTTTAAAATCATCGCCCTCTTCTTTCCCTAAGAGCTGTTTAGCTAGTGGTGAGTTAAAAGAGATGAGTCCGATACTTGGATTACTCTCAAATCCTCCAACTATCGTATAGCTAACTTCTTCATCACTGTTAAGATCGCACAACACAATGGTTGAGCCAAAACTAACGCGGGCGTGCTCTAGTGTTGAGGGGTCAACAATTTGTGCCTTTCCTATGAGTGCTGTCAATTCATCAATACGATTATCATTATGAAGTTGCTTCTCTTTAGCTGCATGATATTCAGCATTCTCTTTTAAATCGCCCAAATCTGCAGCACGTTCGATCTCTTTAGCGATCTCTTGACGTTCTACTGATTTTAAATGGTTTAACTCTTCTGAAATTCTCTCAAATCCAAATTTTGTCATCGGTTCACTGTCGCGCACACTCTTCTCCATATTTCTTTTTTTGCATTATATCATAGCGCTTACATGTAAGGCTATTTCAGCTGATTTTTTCTCTTTTCATGAACAAAGTAAAGACCCAAAGTACTTATAATACCACCAATCAATAAGTACTGAGACGGCAGCTCTTCAAGTAAAATATAACTTGCAATCAGCGCACTTAGAGGAACTAAGAACATATAAGAACTAGCCACTCCCGAACCAAGCCTTCCCGAAGCAAAAAAATAGATTGTTGACGCAATAGTCTGTCCAAATATACCCAGATAGAGTAAGGCTATCCAAAAATCAACACCCTGAGTAAAGACGACACTTAAGTCAGAATCATAGGTCAAGGCAAACATTAAAGGTGTCGCCATGACTGCGAGTAAAAAACTATAATGAATCGGTTCAAGATGCGCATGTGATTTTTGACTCACCAGTGTCAAAATTGCCCACACTAGTGCACTTAAGAGGAAATAAAGATCCCCTCCCTGAAGCAGATTAAAACTCCACAACTCTAGCATCACCACACCACCAAAAAGCCCAATAGCTAGACCTATCCACTGCTTTTTCTTTACCTTCGCATTGAAAATGAAGATAGCAAGTATCATCGTTAATATGGGACTTATTGTCGTAATAATCACACCTCCAGCTCCAGCGCTCCCCACTTTAACACCCCAAAAAGAGAGAAACATAAATGCGATATTAAGCAGGGCACTAAAAAAGGTGATTAGCAGTACTTTTTTAGAAAAATGTATCGGTTTATTTAAGCCGATTAAGATAGGGATAAAAGCTATTAACATAATTAGAAAACGCCAAAATGTTACAACATCAGCAGGAACAGTAGCAGTCACAATTTTCAGAGCTGGCCAGCCGATACCCCACAAAATCATGGCTAATATCATTAGTAGTATTACATGCATTCGAATCGATTATTTTAAATTTTTACGGAAGTATAGCTGTTTTAAATGGTGTTGCAGTTGTGTGATATCCCAAAAGTGGGATATCCTAATATTACCAGTCGCGAACGAGGTTATGACAGTGCATACATGCACGCTGGAGATCAAGATAGGCATTTTGCGCGGTATCGCGACGTTCGCCATCTATACTATCTTTAATCGTCACAATACTGTTTTGAATCATCGATGCTGATGTCACAGCAATACGAGATTTAAAACGTTTGTCTTCGGGTAACATTCTTTTAATGTCACTCTCTTTATCAAAAAGTTTATGACTCTCTTCTTCAAGAGCATTTACCGCTTTTATAGCCTTAGACTTATCACCTTCAATAAATGCAGCTTGCATCTGTATCATGTGATTATTTAACTTATACATATTTACTTTAAGTTCTTCATTAGCCGAGGCTGATGTACTGAGTGCCAAAGCAACCAATGTGCTTATAATAACCTTTGTTCCCATTTTCAAAACTCCATATAATAATTTGTAATAGAAACACTATATGTCATTATTAATTAAATTAATATTAAATCTATACATTTATTTAAGAATAGCCTTACATGTAAACAAGACGTTACGAAATCATCGAATTTACAACTCTATTGCCACCGAGTCTTTTTGCCTCTTCCATCAACTTTTCAGACTGAATGATAAAAGCCTCAAACTCTTCACCTTTTTGATATTCAGTAATCCCAATTGAAACCGTTATCTGCATCTCAATCATAGTAGATTTCTCAATAGCGTCATGAATCTTTTTAACCAGAAACTTTGCCGCTTCAAGCGAGGTGTTTGGCATCAAAAATACAAACTCTGAACCAAAAAGACGTGCAGCAAAATCACTTTCTCTACTATGAGTAGTTAAGAGTTTTCCTATTTTATGAATCACTTTATCACCGGTTTTAAATCCATACATATTATTGACTTTGTGCATATGATCAATAGAGAAAAAAGCCAAACACAGACGCGAAGGCGACGAAGAGACAGCAGCGGTCTCTCTTTTTATAATGGACATAAAATGCAAGCGGTTCGAGAGACCTGTTAAATCGTCCGTTACTGCAAGTTGTGCCAATCGGCTCTGCTTCTCTTTAAGCTCTAAAATATATTTTCGCAGTTCAATCTGCGTTTTCACTCTAGCGATAAGTTCTAAACCATTAAAAGGTTTAGAGAGATAATCAACAGCGCCAATTTTAAATGCACGAGTAATGGATTCAATATCATTGAGCGCGCTTAAAAATATAATAGGAACCTCTTTGGTTGTCGTCTCTTTTTTAAGTCGTTCGCACACTTCAAAGCCATTCATTTTAGGCATATTGATATCAAGTAAAATCAGATCAAACTTTTTTGCAAAAGCAGCTTTAAGTGCATCTACGCCATTGGTTGCATAAGCGAGCTGATAGCCTTGCATCTCCAAAAAACCGACAACCACTTCAATATTAAAGCGCTCATCATCTACAATCAATATTTTAAAATCTGAATTTTCTCTCATCATGACTCTTTCAATAACTTTTTAACACTCTCAGAACACATGGCCAGACCAAAGGCAGCCGTAACCCCCATAAAACTACCCTTCTCTTTTGTAAGCGCCGTCTCAGCACTGAAAATACAGCGATAGTTTCGATCAAATTTACGACGTTTAAGCTCCCGACGTATCTTTGAAGCAAACGGATCGCCTTGCGTTTTCCAGATAGATGCCGCGCGTACCTGTGTTGCATCAATCTTTTTAGCCGACCCCGTTGCACAAATAAGTTTTTTATAACACTTTTGAGCTAATGCTAGTTTAGCATGAATATCATCAATAGCATCAAGAATAAGATCATAAGGCTCAAAATCAAAGCTATCAATCCACACTTTATCTACTTTTGTCTCTATGGTTGTAATTAATGGATAATGCACTTTTAAAGCGTGCACTTTAATCTCATCAACATGAGCTTCTGACCACATCTGACGGTTTTGGTTACTCTCATCGTACCTATCAAAATCAACAATGGTAATGTCAGTAATACCCGTTCTATAGAGACAATCTAGAGCAAAACTTCCTACACCGCCTACACCTAAGAGCAGTATCTTAGCTTTTTGAAGTTTAGGATAGTCCGCTCCAAAGAGCATCGCACAACGTGCATATTTCACAGCCACTCTTTAAGTGCTTTCATCGATTCATAAGCACTAAGGTCTACCATGATAGGCGTCACAGATACCATCCCCTTCTCTATCGCTTCAAAATCACAAAGACCCTCACGATTCTCACGCGCTTTATACTCTAAGGGGTGCAGACCTAACCAGTAGTACTCCATACCTCTTGGATTACGATGCAGATGCGCGTCATTACCATAATACCGATGCCCACAATACGTTACATGTAAAGGTGCAACTTTAAGTTCAGGTGGAATATTGACATTTAAAAACTGCCGCTTTGGCAGAGGAAACTCTCCCTCAAATATCTTGATGACAAGGGAACGAATGGTATCTTGAGCAAGTTTCAGTGAACCTAAGGGTTTAGTAAAATCCATCACTTGTGAGATTGCGATAGCTGGAACGTTATGTAAGACAGCTTCCATAGCACCTGCAGCCGTTCCAGAATAGGTAATATCTTCACCCATATTAGAACCCTTATTTATCCCACTAATCACCAGATCAGGCTTATTGTCTTTAAAAATAGAATGTAGCGCTAAATAGATACAGTCGCTAGGTGTGCCATCATCAAGTTTATAAAAATCATCATCAACACTCACAAAGCTTAGAGGATGTTGTAGTGTCAGTGAGTGTCCACATGCTGATTTTTCACTTGAGGGAGCGACTACAGTAATCGCTCCTAAACCTTTTACTGCTTCAACTAAAGCAAGCAGACCTTCGGATTCATATCCATCATCATTTGTAATTAATATCTGCTTCATTGAAGACCTTATCTTTTTATCTAATTGTATCAAAATGGTATACTAAATGTTTTAAAATCGAGAGGAAGTGAGAAAACTTACAAAACGGACACAGAGCAACTTAGGAATCAGAATTGAATAAAATGTAAATCTTAGGGAATGCTATTTTAGTTCTAGTCACACTATTTTATGAGGAGCATAGCCTTAGCTACGCGACGATTAAAATCGTTTGACTAGGGCTAAAAGAGTACGCTAAGATTTATGTTTTATTTAATTTTGATTCCTTAGAGAAGATCAAAACAGCCTCCGATCTTAATGCGTTAAAAGCTTGGCGTGAGGGTCTAGTTTCTCCATAGGCACGAAGATAAACTTATTGATTCCATCATCATGTTCATAGCCTAAAATCATTCCATGTGACTTCAAAATAGCATCCACAAGATAGAGTCCTAAACCAAAGCTATCTTTTGCTGGTTTTTCCTTGGTAAACGGTTCCACATAATAGGAGAGTGGTTGCTTCAGTTTTTCGCCTGCATTCTCAAAGATAATCTCATGATGCGCTACTGAAATTTTCACCTGCTTGTTAGGTGAGTATTTCATCGCGTTATCGATCATGTTTTTAATAGCGGTGACAAAGATGCGGTAATCAACTTTGATCTTATATGCAGCATCAATCTCCACCCAAACCGCATCATAATCTACCATCGCCATATCAATAGCACCATCAATCAGGTCTATAAGTCGGTACTCTTTTTTATCAATGTGGCCAAAACCTGCCCTAACCTCTTCGATAAGAGCAAATTCTCCAATAAGCTCTTCTAAACGAAGAAAGATCGTCTCCATGCGGAGTTGATGTTTCTCTTCTTTAATCATCGTAGCCGCAATACGCCCTTTGGCAATAGGCGTTTTGAGTTCATGCATAATATTTCGTAAAAAGAGGGTTCGAGACTCAATAAGTGAATGAATTTTCTCTTGAGTATGTTCAAGTTCATTTCCAATCATTGCAATCTCATCCAAACCGTCTAAAGAGAAAGAGACTCCCATATCACCTGCACCAAAAGCCGCAATCTTACGACGCAGTTTTCGAAGTGGACGTAAGCGCTGTAAAATGAGAATAAAAAGCAGAGAGACTATCGATAAAATCGTAATATAAGCCGTGATAAGATTGACATTGTTATGAGGTTTGAGTTTTTTATCTTTAATTAAAATCCGTATTTTAGAGGATTCTAAATAAAAATAAATATCACCATTATAACTTAGCATCGTCGAGCGCATATCTTTAATAATCTTCTGCTGGTACACATGCAAACGATCAAAATAGAGTGCTTCATTAACGGCTTGAAACCCCTCTCGTTTTAAGACTTTTGCGTGAGAGAGAATCTCTTTATTTTTGACCTTATCATGCTCAACAGAGAGATCATAAACCGCAAGATTGGCTTCAAAAATAGTTTGCGAGGTCTTACGCTGAATATGCAGACGATAGATTTGTGCAATAATAGGATTTTTCATAAACAGCGCATTGGTATGATCACGAAGATTAACCTGATACATCTGCCAGAAGGTATAGGTCACACTTAAAAATGTAACAAAAAAAGCAAACAGTACCGTTAATAAAACGGCATTGGAGCGGATTATTTTAATAATTTATATCCTATGCCACGAATCGACTCGATAAGAGATTTATCTCCTAACTTATTTCGAATACGCCCTACCATGACATCAATGCTCTTGTTGGATGAGTCTTCATTGATGGCACTGACATTATGAATAAGATCTTCACGAGAGACCACCGTTCCCTGTTTTTTGACCATAAACCCAAGAATACCATACTCCGCATTGGTCAGGTCCAGTTCATGATTTTTATAACTAATGACCATAGCCGATTCATTGAGCTTAAAATCACTAGGTTCGAGGACCTCTTCAGCAGATCGACTACTACTTTCAGAACGTCGTAAAACCGAACCGATACGCGCTTCAAGTTCACGAGGGTCATAAGGCTTTGGCAGATAATCATCTGCACCAAGCTCTAAAGCCTTGACCTTGTCATGAACATCAGAACGTGCTGAAGAGATAATAATCGGGATATTTTGACGTTCACGAATCGCCGCACACACCTCTAGCCCGTCCATTCCCGGTAGTGTTAAATCTAAGATCACCAGATCAAAAGGTTCAAGCTTTAACACACTTAAGGCATTAAAAGGGTCATCTTCCGTGCGCACTTCAAAGTCATACTGTTGTAAAAATTCTGTGAGGATCTCGGCAAGCTCGAGGTCATCTTCAATCATTAATATTTTTGTCATGAGAATATTTTAGCGCAGATGGGCTAATAGTTTCTTACATGTAAGATTGACTTTATAAATACTAAGAGTAAAGGCGAGCATTTAAAGTGAATAGAACTTTTCGATACAGACTTTAAAATCACTACAACGCATACACCTTACATGTAAGGATTGATGTTTATCTTCTGAATAGGATGCTCCGTTGTTAAATGAGATAACCCAAGCTTCGGGGGCATTCCAAGAGTAAGTACTTGAAGTCCAGTAAGGCTTCCCCTTGTAGTAAATGAAGCCTTTTTTAATCATCCGACCTTTTGGACGAGATGTATCGACTATAGTGACGAGCTCAGCCTCACTGGGAAGCCACCAATCATCATAATTTTCAAGATCAAGTTCTTCACAATACGCTTTGGCTTCATCCCAGGTATAGAGTGTTCCTCTATTTTCAGGAACATCTTGCCACATTAACGCCGTTTCAGTATCTATATGTAGAGTTGCTGCACTAAGCGTTACATGTAAGAGTAGTAAAAAGAGACGTATCATTGATTTAGATACAATCCCATCGATTGGCACGACATTTTTCCATGTTGTTTCTTAGGGTAATCCCTTTTGAGAAGAGGTCGGGTTTGGTTAAAGTCTTGAGAATTGCTTCACTTTTATCATACTGTGCATTCATATAGTAGGTATAAGCTAAAGCGTAACGAATGTCTTCATTTTCTAAAAGTCCACTACGCTCTAATGCTGGGTGCATTGCAATGGCACGATCATACTCAGCAAACTCAACATAGATAGCAAGACGCTGTTTAAGTTTCTCTTTTTGATCTAAAACTTGCGAATTTAGATAAAGCGCATGAACAAAAGCTTTAGCGCGTCGATAAAGTTCAGAAGACTCTTTAGTGTATTCACGCTCATAATAGCTTGCATTTTCAAAAAGATTAGCTGCCGCAAAGAGTTGCGATTGATCCACATAGAGGTGGGCTAAAAGTACCGTTAATTTTGGCTCGGACTTAAATCGTAATCGTCCCTCTTCTAACATCGCTATGGCTCTCTTAATCTCTCCGTTTTTACGCAGTGTCGTAGCAAAAGCCAAGTAGGTTTGAGCATCGACTTTGACACCTGAAGCCAGATAAATCTTTGAAGTTTCAAAGGCCTCTTGAAAAAGTGAGAGCTGCACCAGATAAAAAAACTTCTGCTTTAAAAAACTTCCATCTTTATTAAAACGTTCATACCCACGATCGAGTGTTCCTAAAGCCTTATCATACTCTTTTAATTTCCAGTACGCTTCAGCACGAAAAGCAACCAAGTTAGCTTTTGAAGAGGCTAAATCACCCGCATCATCAAGAGCTTGAACACTACGTTTATAATCTTTCATCTTGTAGCTGGCTTCGGCAATGTAGAGATGCACACTTTTTTCTGTTTGAGGATACTCTAATGCTTGCTCAAAATATTTCACCGCACCGCTATAATCTTGCATCTTATTCGCAACCACACCGCGAAGGGTATAAAAGTAACTAAAGTTAAAATTTTTCTCTGTCGTATCAACTTGGTTAAGCGTATCATTGGCACGGTGGTAAAAACCATCATTGGTTAAAAGTGCCGCTAAAGAGACTAAATCAACATCTTCTTCCGCTTTTTTCTTCTCACTCGCGCTCGCAACACTTAAGAGTGCGATTAGTAATAAAGTAAATAATGTTTTCATCAATCGTCTCTCTTATTGAAATTGGAAGCTGATTTTCTGCTTCGCCCAGACTTTAACCGCTTCATTTTTGTACATTGCCGGCTCAAATTTCCACTGTTTTATTGAGGCAGTTGCCACGTCATCAAAGACACCCTGAGGTTGTGACTCTAAAATCTTAGTTCGAATCACATTCCCCTCTTTTCCAATAAGCAGATTAAACAAAACATATCCTGTGATACCTTTACGCTTTGCCTGTTTAGGATATTCCAAAGCAGCGCGTTGTGCAGCACGAGGTACACTATCGACTGTTGATTCGGTCATGGTCATATCTTTAGATACATCCCCAAGAAGCGATTCACCAGAGCCCATCAAATCACCCACTGCAAACTCAGGAATACCAAGATCAACACCCGCTAAACTCGATCCAAGGTTAGGCATCGGTGCTTGAGATGCACGTTTTTTAGGTTTTGGTTTCGGCTTTGGCTTTGGTGCAGCTTGAGTTTTTGGCTTAGCTTTTTGTACCACTTCCATCTTCGTTTTCTTATCAGATGCACCTTGGTCTTTAGCTTTTTCTCTTAAGTTCATGGTGATAATAAGTGCCACCATTAAGGCTGATCCAAAGATCATCCACAATAAGGCTTTTAAACTGTGTGAACTCACGTTTTTATACCTCTTTGTTGGTTGCTACAGCCACATCTTTAGCACCTGCGCCACGGCACTGATCAATCACATCAATAAGACGTTGCGCTTGGACATTTGAATCCGTTACCACTAAGATTGACTTAGTCGTAGACATACGAAGAAGGTCACGCATCTTGCCTTGAATGGCCCATACTTTTACCGGTTGCTGATCCACATAGATATCACCAAACTTGTCAATGTAGACACGGATGACTTTACTCGAAGCCTTTGATGCACTTGAAGCCGATGGACGATCAAGTTCTAGCTTCATATCTTTTACAAAGGTGGTTGACACCATGAAAAAGATCAATAAAATAAAGACCATGTCAATCAGTGGTGACATGTCCACATCTTGAATTCTTTCCTCTTTTTTACGAAATTTCATTACTGTTCTCCATGGTGCAGACCACATCTTTGATCTGTTCAAATTCAAATAGAAGTGACTGCTCTTTGCGGTCAAGAATACGCCCGAGGATCAATCCCGGAATGGCGACGCCTAGACCAAACTGTGTTGTAAATAGTGCTTGTGAAATCCCGCCTGCGATTCCTCCGCCTTGTGTAAAGAGTGCCTGTGCCTGAAGCGAATCAAAGGTTTCAATCATCCCGATAACCGTACCTAAGAGTCCTGTTAATGGCGCTACAATGACGATCGTCTTAACCAAAGCTGAATACTGTTTGACTTCGATTTCGTACTTATGCAAAACATCATCAAGATTTTGGCGTAGATACGTGGTATCACTAAGAGTCTTCTTTACATGTAAAGCTTCTGTTACTGCACGATCAAGCAGACCTTTGCTCTTTGCTATTCCTTCGTCATGTTTTTCTATCAGACGGCGTACCGCTGCTTTTTTCCCTCGACGCAGGGTATGGAAACGAAATCCAAGACCGTACCAGAGGAAGAGGTTAGCGATAAACAGGGGCCACATAACAAAGCCACCGCTACGCATGAACTCTAAAAAGAGGTCAAGATATTCTGAAAGTTCCATTAGCCATTTCTTTTGTGATAGATGTTCACAATACTCAATGCGCTGTGTTCCATCTTATCTTTGATACTTCCAGCCCAACCAGAGAGTAGGTTTCCAATAAGAAGCAGTGGAATTGCAACAATAAGACCCAATTCTGTTGTGACCAATGCGATAGAGATACCGCCGGCAAGGAGTTTAGGATCACCTGTTCCGTACTCAGTAATGATGTCAAAGGTGGCAATCATCCCCGTAACCGTTCCGAGAAGTCCCAGAAGTGGTGCCACGGCTGCAAAAACAAGGATAATTGAGTTGAATCTATCGAGACGTGAGCTCTCATTGAGCATATGCTCTGAGATAATATCTTCAAGGTGTAAACGATCGCGGTCAAGGTTACGGAGCGTTGCTTTAATAACACGTGCTACGGAACCGTTTTTACTCTCAATAGCTTGAAGTGCTTCTTGAGAATCAGCACCAGAATTAATTTTATCCATAACTGTTTTTGTAAGACTTTCAGTATTTTTTCCTGCAACGACAAGTAGATACATTCGTATAAAGATAAATAAGAGACCTAAAAGACCGAGACTAACAATGACCCAACCGATAATCCCACCATCATCAATCACTTCGACAACACTCTGCTCTGTAGAGTATTCAACCTCTTTTTTTAGGTTTTCATAGATGAAGACATGCATCGGTGATGGAATCTGATTTTTACTGAGCATATTTGCAGTATCTGTTGCTTCTGGAGCCTTCCACAGTTTATATTTACCATTACCTGCTGGTGCTAAAGCACCTGAAGCTTTTGGACTCGTTCCATAAGCAGCAATGTTTCCGATTTTAATAATCTCACCCTCAGCTTTTGAGCCATCAGGAAGATAAAATGACCCACTCTCTTTTTTTACAGAAGCTAAATCATTAATTAGTGTTAAGGAATCTGTAAAGATCAGAGCCATCTTATCCGAGTAGCTCATAGCCTCTTCAAATTTAAAGTTGATTCCATAAGGATCAAGGGTCGCTTTGGCTTGAGTGATCGTACCATCAATGATAGCACTGGTATCGATTGAACCTTGTTCTGCTTGTTGTGCTTTGACAAGACGCTCTTGCGCCGCATCAATCTTGACTTCAAAACCTAAAAGTTTATCTTCTAAGGCATCCACATCTTTACGTGCTGCAAGAAGCTTTTTATCATTGCGTGAGGCTTGCTCACTCAACTGAGTTTTGAGCGACTCTTTTTGAGCTTTCAAAAAAGCAAACTCTTTGGCATAAGCACGATTTAATGCTTCTTCATCAGCTTTTGAACGCGCTAGGGCTTCAGCCTTAGCTTGTGCCTCGATTTTTGCAGTATCTATGGGTGCTGAAACAGCTGGCTCTGCAGCAAAAAGAGAAGCACTTAGTAATGCTATCAATAAAATCAATCTACTCATTTAGCACCTCCTTGTGTGACAACAGCGTACGGAATACTAAAGTATCCTGTACGAATCTGTTTTTTCATGGCGTCAAAAAGAACCAAAATCTGTTTCTGTTTCAACTCATCAGACTCTTGAATATAGTGGAATTTTCCTGCTTCTTTTTTTGCATAACCCACTTCACCTGTAGGAAGTTTAAAGAAAAGCATCAAGGTTCCAAGCTTCACAACCTCAGCTAGCTTCTCTTCACCGCCGAGCATGATCGGCTGTTTGAAGAGACCATTTTCACTGCTCATACGAAGTGCGTCATCATAACTTCCCCAGATCTTACTTAAAGCTTGTTCTGGAGTGATAAGATTGCCTTCGAGTTGTGTCTTAATCTCTTTAATGTCATTTTCACGTAAGGCCACTTTAAAAGGAATACCTTCGCTAACAACAAGCTGAAGATCATCAATCGCTTTAATAATCATAGGATTGAGCCCATCAGTTTTTGAAGAACGTTTTTTGATCAAATCACGAATCTGCGTGATCTCTTGATCGATCTTTTTAAGTTGTGTCTCTTGACGATTGATCTGTGCTTCAAAGTCATTTTTTTGAAGCGCTAAAGATTTCATAGACGATTGAAAAGCATCTTGGTCATCTAAGACTTGTGAATGCAATGATTCAACTTCACCACGAAGTTTCATTAAAGATTCCACCATTGAGTTGTCTGTCTGTGCCAGTGAGAGTTGAGGCATTAGCAGAGCGGCTGTTATTAAGCCTGCCAGTGCAGGTATTTTAATAGGCATAAGGGCTCCATACATTTTGATGATGCAATACTAGAGAAGCTACGTTACTTTTAAATTACTTGTAGATAACAATTTGGTTACAGCTTTAATGCCTTATGTTCAGATAGAAATATTCGTGTTTCATCAACATAGTACTTTATAGCATCTCGAGTAGGTTATTCACTTTTCAACCTCTTATTGTCTTGGCTTTCCCAAAAAAAGATTGTATTTATTTATCATAATTATTTGATAAGCTTATCTTAAAATATAACAGATAAACTTTCTTCATAATAATTATAAGGATAAATATGAAAAAAATAATTACAAGTTCAATTCTAGTAGCATCGCTATCACTATCTGCATTGGCTTATGACACAGCTAAGGCTCAAACATTTGATGCTTTTTACTCTAACTTTACACAAGAAGCATGTGCGAGCTCAAAACTCTTTATAGAGGCAGAAGAGACGATGCAGATGTTAAGAAAAAATGAAAAATTTACTGTTTTGGATATTAGAACAAAAGGGGAACATGCAGTCATCACTATCGGTTTAGATAATTCGCTCTACATTCCGATAAAAGATCTCTTTAAAAAAGAGAACTTGGAGAAACTTCCAAAAGAGAAAACTATTGTTATCGTTTGTCACTCAGGAACAAGAGCAACCTTAGCTGCTATTGGTCTTAAACAAATTGGTATCAAAAATACAAGAGTTTTAAAAGGTGGTTTAGTAGCATTAGCCGAAGCTAACAACCCTAAAAACGCACCTTTGTAATTAGGAATGAAACTATAATCATCCCTCTAAAATGACAGTTTGAGTTTTTTACAGCTTTTTGGGCTTTGCATTGCGCAGATAACCCAAAACCTCTTTAATGATATCATCATCATCTTTACTCGCACTTTTGAGATGCTCTTTACTCTCATTAATATACTCAATCGTGATGTTCTGTCCGTAAGAGCTGACTGTTTTAATATTTTTCTCTAAGGCTAAGAGTTTAATGACCATCAATTCAAAAAACTGTTTTGTTGGCGTATCAAGTTTTCCAAAACGATCAATGGTCTCTTCTTCGATTTCGTAGATTTCTACGGGCTCATCGCATTGCGAGAGACGACGGTATAGCTCCAAGCGTAAACGGTCGGTATTGATGATCTCATCAGAGAGATAGGCCGAAATAGCGAGTTTAATATCGACTTTTGCTTTGACACTTTCAGTGGTGTTACTCAGCTCCTTGATGGCATCTTCTAACATTTTAAGATAGAGCGAGTAACCGATATTTTTGATGTGACCACTCTGAGCATCTCCCACCAAGTTACCCCCACCACGAATCTCAAGATCATGATACGCGAGCACCGAACCACTTCCTAAAAAGGAGTTGGACTCCAGAGCCACCAGACGTTTTTTAGATTCATCGGTGAGTTTTTCTCGATCTTCAACGATAAAATAAGCAAAGCCTTCTTGATTTCCCCGTCCTACACGTCCGCGAAGCTGATGCAGGTCCGCGATACCAAAACGATCTGCTCCATCGATGATCATCGTATTAACATTAGGCATGTGAATACCTGATTCGATAATAGAAGTCGCTAACATCAGGTCATACTCACCCGCCTCAAACTTCATCAACTCTTTTTCCGTCTCTACAGCAGAGATTTTTGAGTGTAACATGACCATACGAAGGTTAGGCAAAATCTTTTTAAGCTCTCCCATTTTAATGGGCATATGATCAATAGAGTTATGCACATAAAAGACCTGACCCCCACGACGCAGTTCACGCATGATGATCTCTTTGATAAGCTTCTCTTCATAGGCTTTGACAAAGGTACGTACCCCTTGGCGTTCACTTGGCGGTGTTAAGAGTTGACTCATCGTTTTAATCGAACTCAATGCCTGATTTAACGAGCGCGGAATGGGTGTCGCACTCATGCTAAGCAGATGCACTTTTTCATAAAGATGTTTGAGTTTCTCTTTCTGCTTGACTCCAAACTTATGCTCTTCATCAATGATGACTAATCCCAGTTTATTAAAAGTCGTTCCAAAAAGCGCATGGGTTCCAACAACAACCTGAACGGAACCATCTTCCAAGGCTGCGAGTGTCGCTTTTTTCATTTTAGGTGTCACAAAGCGATCGAGTTTTGCTATCCCGATACCACTATCTGCAAAGCGTTCTGCCAGTGAGTGAAAATGTTGCGAACTGAGCAGTGTCGTTGGCACAATCAAAGCCGCTTGATACCCAGCACGAACCGTAGCAAAAATCGCATTCATGGCGACTTCTGTCTTTCCAAAACCGACATCTCCACTTAAAAGCCGATCCATGATCTGACCTGAACCGAGATTGGAGACGATTTCATTAATCGATTCACTCTGATCCGTGGTGTAGTCAAAGCCTGCTAATTTTTGAAAGGCTTTTAAATCATTTTTGTTGGTACTAATAACCGGAGCTTTGATAAGGGCACGCGCCGCAGCTGTGTTGATAATCTCACCTGCGATTTCAAAGAGACGTTTTTTGACCTTCTCCTTGAGTTTTCCAAAACCGCCTTTACCCAGACGATCAAGCGTAGGAAGACCGCCCGAAGCGATATAACGATCAATGGCGTCAAGGTTTTCAACAGGGAGTAACACTCTGTCATCACCCTGATAACGAATTTTGACAAAATCTTTGACCCCACCGAGAATCTCTGCTTGTTCAATGCACTCAAAAACACCAACCCCGTACTCTTCATGAACAATATAATCCCCAGGTTTGAGATCATCGAGGATGATCGAGCTTTTACGACGTCGTTTTTTCTTGACGGGCTTGTTAAGAGAGATTACAATCTCATCATCACTGATGATATTTAAAATAATAGGAGAGTTCTTTACATGTAAGCCCGTAGTCTCATAAATTCCTGCCGCTTTGATTTGCGCTTCATTGATAGCGATGATGGTGATTGATTTCTTTTGATGCACGCTTAAGAGTGTCGGCACATCTGTCACTGCCAAAGACTTATGATGTTCTGGTTCAGGGATTACATGTAAGGCTTCAATACTCTCTTGCTCTATCATAGGGCTGTTAAGAGCAAAAGAGTCTTCGATCTGTTCATCCATGGGTTTAATGAGCAGCGTTTTTTTTGTCTGTAAAAACTCTTCTGCCAACTCATCTAAATACCAAAACCCTAAAGAAGCGATGTCTTTAACAAAGCTGTCACTTTCACTCTTTTCAACCTTTACATGTAAGGCTTCATACGCTTGGGTATCTAAAGCATAAAATGCTGGTACAATAGAGAGTGCTTCACTCTCTTCGCCTGTCGTACGCTGTGACTCGGTAATAAATGGCTTGATCTCTTCAATCTCATCATCGAAAAGGGAGATACGATGAGGGTGATTTTGAGAGGGCACGTAAATATCTAAAATATCTCCTCGAAAAGAGATTTCACCTTCAACTTGGACGATATCGACAAAGGTATATCCCCAATGCAACATCTGCTCTTTAAATGCTTTGAGATCAATTTTAGAACCAAATTCAAGCCTCATCCCTTGAAGGGCTTGCTCTTTTGGAAGCGGGAAGAGCAAGGTCTTTAAAGGAGAGATAATTAAAGGTTTTTTCTGCGTAGCATAGTACTGACGTAAGGCATAAAAAAGTTGTGATAGCTCTTCACGATAAGAGCGAAGATCATCAAGATAGGCGGCACGAAGATCAGGAAAAAGCAGCACATCACGTTCAAAAAAATCGGCAACATCTTTGAGTTCACTAGCCTCTTTGGCATCTTCACAGATGAGAACTTCTAAGCTCGCTTTTGTATCATTTTTCAAGTATTCATAAAATTTACTCTGGATCAAACAGTCTCACTCTTATTTTTTTTAGGACTAACACCCGTCTCTTTGATCTTGCTCTCACCGATAAAAGAGCCTTTGGCTTCAATCAACAATTCACTCGATATAATGGTGCCTTCAACACTACCACCCGCTTGAATGGCAATACGATCAGAATCAATAGTTCCTTTAACACGACCACTGATCAAAACATTTTTGGCACTGATATCACCTACAATGGAACCTTTAGCCCCGATTGTAATCTCACCTTGCGAACTGATCCTACCTTCAATCTCACCATCAATAAAAAGAGAACAATCTACTTTGATCTCTCCACTGATGATGGCACCTTGAGTGATAATAGTGGTGTTTTTACTGTTTGTCTGGGCTGCGGGGCTATCGCCGTTATTAAAGATTGCCATGGGACTTTTTTCTCCTTTGAAAAAATACTTTGATAATTTTCACTATTCCACTTTATAAACCAAAATGGATTAAGCGTCTGTTGGATATAACGTACTTCATAATGTAGATGGGGACCACTACTAAGACCACTATTGCCGGTATAACCGATCAAGTCTCCTTTTTTGATATACGTACCAGATTTTACACTAACTTTACTCAAGTGCCCAAAATAGGTACGAAATCCGTAGTTATGACTTAGAATAATCAGATATCCAAAGCCACTGCTTTTATGATATCCTGCAAACTCGACGACGGCATCTGCCGTCGCATACACTGGTGTTTTCATCGCCGCTTTCATGTCGCTCCCGCGATGAAGTTCTCGTTTTCTTGTTACAGGATGCGTACGGTAGCCATACTTACTGGTAATACCCTTGTACTCAATCGGGGAGCCATTAGGAATGTAACGCATCAGAGGGGCAATCTGCTCTGAAGTCAGTTCTGCCTGAACGATACGCTCATCAAGGGCGACATCTTCTGTCGGTACCAATCCCATACGTGCTTCTATCTGATCCATTCGGATATTGGCTTCACTGAGCGCCTCTTCTTTTTCGAAAAGATCTTTTTGCACCTGAGTCATGGTCTCATAGAGTGTTGAATGACTCGCTTTCATCTTCTTATATTCACTACGTGCGAAGTGCTCTTCTTCACGACTCACGCCAAGGGATTGGTTAAGATAGATGATGACAAATAAGATAACGGATAAGAAGAAAAAAATTAAAAAGAGTCCGATGTAGAGCAGCTTTTTAGTACCGCTATCGATCTCATACTGCCGAAGACCATGTTTTTCGCCATGGATGGAGATGGTGTATTTACTCTCTTTCATAATGATTATTATAGCTTAAAAGAGAATATCTTTAAAAAAGCTTCGGCCACACTAAAAGAGCCAAAAACTAAGTAATCTGTATCCTCTTTACATGTAAGAAACTTTTGATGGCCTATACCCTCTTCATCAAGGACCTTTTCAAGTGCTTGTACATCTTCACCACGTATTGAATCAATAGCGATGATCTCAACACATGAGAGTATCGGTTTGAGTGTTTTTAGGATTTCACGGTAATCTTTATCTGCGTAAGAGTTGTAGATAAGATGAAGTTTTTTGCCTTTAAAATGTTTGGCAATAGCGCGAGCGGCTAGAACATTGTGTCCCACATCAAGCGTGATGTTTTCAGCAATTTTACTAACTCTTCCAAACAGTGCTCCGCTTTTAAAACTCGCTTCATCATAGCTTACATGTAAGAGTTTTAAAGCGGCGATCGCACTCATCATATTCTCTTGCATATAGTGAGGCATATCATCTCGTAGCAAATCAAAATCCTCAGCCTCAAGAAGCTCCTCTACCCGATACGTTTTTGCTTTTTTTTCAGTAGCAATCGTTTCAAACACCTCATAGACTTCATGATGGTGTTGCTTGGCAATCAGTGCTTGTTTTTGCAGTGAGCGTATTTTAGTGGTAGCAATGCTTTTAATATCACTGCCTAAAAAAGCCTGATGATCGATATCTATTGGAGTAAAAATAGAGAGAACTTTATCAAAAACATTGGTCGCATCATACTCGCCTCCTAAACCCGCTTCAAGAACCACATAATCGCACTCTTCAAAACAGAGCATGCCCAAGAGTGTCGTATACTCAAAATAACTCAAGTCATCCGCATGGCTTTGACCCAAAAGTTTCAAAAGAAGTTCATGTTTTTTTTCTAGTAAGGCGTCATCCACATCTTGAGAATCGATCCAGATACGTTCATTGAATTTTAAGATATGTGGAGAGGTGTAATGTCCAACCTTATAACCCTTTACATGTAAGGCGTTAGCCAGATATCGACCGGTAGAGCCTTTGCCATTGGTACCCACAATGTGAATGATTTTTGGAAGTCTGAAATGGAATTTCACCGTATGATAGATTCGAGGCATACGTTCATAGTCTATGGTCTCATAATAGAGCGGTTTTAGCTCTAAAAACTCAGCTAGGCTCAATGCGGTTTCGCCCTTTCTGCTTCGCCGTATAGAGCTGTTCATCAGCAGAGTTTATCACGGCTTTCATGGCCGTATGAGCACTTCGTTGCGCGGCGCCACCACTCACGGTCACATCGATGCGTTTCCCTTTATACATAAACTTGGTTTTAGCCACATGCTTATTGACCTTATTGGCGAAGATGAGGGCACCTTTAATATCCGTATCACTCAAAAGTGCTAAAAACTCTTCGCCCCCAAAACGCCCCACAATATCGACATTACGACTCTCTTTTTTGAGTATTTTGGCGAAGCCCGCTAATACTGCATCTCCAGCGTCATGACCAAAATTATCATTAACCAATTTAAAGTGATCGAGATCAAACATCACAACCGAATAATTTCGTTCATAACGGGCAAACTCGCCCTCTTTGATATTGAGATACTCATCAAGCGCCCGTTTATTAAAAAGCTTTGTTAAGAAATCTTCGCGCGATGCTTTTTGTGCTTTTTGAAGTTCTGCTTCAAGGTGGGCCACTTTAGAACTGAGTTTTCCAACCTTGGCATTATGCACCTTGAGATCTTTACTAAGAATTTCGGTACGCTCTTCTAGCGTCACGGCAATGGTAAAGAGTTTTTTATGTGCTGTCTTAAAATCACTCTCTTTTTTCAAATCAAAAGATTCTAACTCACCCTTGATCTCCTGAATTTCACCTGTTGAAATATCACTACGTTCAATCAAGTCAATCAACTGAAAAGAGAGCTTATCAAGAATGGTATCAAGCGCAACAACCATCTCTTTCACACTCGATTTATCCAGAGCGATTCGAAGCTTGATAATATCTTTCACTTCATCTTTCATACTTCGAGAACCTAGCAGACTAGGATCTTTACGTAAGGTCTCACTGAGCTCAGCGATATTATCATTGACACTTGAAGCGATGGAAGGCACAAAAGAGGCGATCATCAAAGATGCAATCTGATCAAGATCACTTTTAGAGGCTGATTTTCCACTCCCCCCACCGATATCAATACCATCAATGGTCTTTTTCAAATCACCTGAGTAGACTTTTCCTAATTTAGAAAGTTTATACAGATAGGTGTCATCATAAACCGTTAAAAAATTCACCCACGCTTGACGTAACTGCTCATACTCCACTTCTGAATTTGGTTTTTCTAACAGATGAATGGTACTTTTTGCCAATTCACTCGCTTCAGAGTTATGCAAAACATCAATAGACTGTAAAATACGTTTACTTAAGGTTTTGAGAGATTCTAAGGATTCTGCACATTGAGTAGGCTGCATACG
>JAYEGP010000018.1:0-26015 GCA_034659135.1 Campylobacterota bacterium | reverse complement strand
AACGCCTGGCTCCATTCCGAACCCAGAAGCTAAGCCCCTCATCGCTGATAATACTGCACCTTTCAGGTGTGGAAACGTAGGTCGCCGCATAGTTCTCTTGGGTTTTTACTTCTTTATTTTCTTTTTAATGCTTATCTTTTACTATATGTTATGGTATGTATATTTTGTCTAGCATCTCTTGATACTCTAATCTTACATCACTATCTAAAGTAATACCACCACCACTCTTATAAATTAATTTTTCATTCTTTTTCTCAATAAAGCGTATCATCACTGATGTTTCTAGTTTTTTGCCATCATAGACTCCAAAAATTCCACTAAAAAATTTTCTATCATATTGTTCTATTTCATCTAATATTTTAACTGTATTAATCTTTGGTGTACCACTTATACTCCCAGCTGGTAGTAGTTTTTTTATGATTTCACCTAATGAATCTCTCCAATTTTTTTTTAGTTGTCCAGATATTTCTGAGCTTACATGTAAGAGTTCTTTTTCACCTGCTTTTATTTTTTGAATATATCTAAATTTATTGACTTTAACATTATTTGCAACCATACTGAGATCATTTCTAAGTAAATCTACAATCATGATATGTTCTGCCATCTCTTTTTTATTCTTTAAAATGATCTCTTTTGCATTGGGAGTTGATGCGTCTATAGTTCCTTTCATAGGGAACGTTTTAATGGTGTTGTTTTCTATGCTAATAAAAGGTTCAGGAGAAAAACAGACAAATTGATCTTTTACATGTAGTTTATATGTGGCATTTGCTATTTTATAGATCTCTTCTAATTTTAGATCACAATGAATTGGAGTGGGTTGTGTGAGATTTCCTAGGTAAGTATTACCATATTTTATTTGATCAATGTAATCATTAAATTTTAACTTATAGTCGTTTAGTGATATGGGTTGTATGTTTAAATTAATATGGGAATGTTTTTTTATTGGCGCATTTATAGAATACTCTATCCCATTAGCTTCTAATTCATCAAGCGTATAAACTTTAGCCACAGTACCTTTATAATTAGTATAAAAAAGAAAAGGGGTGTTTGTTGATGCGTATTGTGTAATGGTCTCAAACATTGCCGATAAGTTTCTTAAGTACCGCCATACGAATGAGAACACCATTTTTTACCTGATCAAGGACTTTTGAACGTGGATCGTTTAACAAGGCATCATCAATGTCAATATTACGATGCACAGGACCAGGATGCATAATGAGTATATCACGATCACCGATGAGCTCTTTTGTGATACAAAAATCACTAGCATAGTCTTTTAGTGAGGCATAAATAGGATAAGAGTGACGTTCTGTCTGGGTTCTAAGACTCATGATAATATCGATATTATCAATTATATGCGTTAATGAGTCCGTTTTTTTAAGTGAACTTTGTGGCATAAACTGCGGTGGTGCTACAAGCGTAACATCAAGTCCGTATCGTGTTAGAAGTTCAATATTACTATTGGCTACACGAGAATTTTTAATGTCTCCTACGATAGCGATGCGTTTGTCTTTGAGGTTTTCAAAATGCTGCTTCATTGTATAAAGATCAAGCAAGGCTTGGGTTGGATGGGCATGGGCACCATCGCCTGCATTGATAATAGCTGCATTAGCATGTCGGGAAAGAATCTTGGGTACACCAGCGTTTTGATGACGTATTATGATAGCATGAGGCCCCATAGCTTCTAGATTTGCCGCCGTGTCAGTAAGGGTTTCACCTTTTTTTGTTGAACTTTTTGTGACATCAAGATGAATAACTTCAGCGCCTAGACGTTTTGCTGCAATTTCAAAAGAGCTTTTGGTGCGTGTAGAGTTTTCAAAAAAAAGCGTGATAATAATTTTATCTTGGAGTATACGCTCAAAGCGTCCATCACTAAAACGCTCTGCCTCTTCAAAAAGTGCATTAATCTCATCAATACTAAAGTCATCGGTTCGAATAAGGTGATGCATTTTCATACTCCTATGTTGAGCTGTAGTATATCAAAACAACGCTTATGTCATAAGTCTTTTGGCAAGCTCGTTAAGGTCATCATTAATAGAAAATAATTTTTCAAAAACATCATCAAAATAAGGTTTTGATACCGTTTGAAAACTCTTGTCATCATCTCTACAGTTTAGTGCCCATTCAAAATTGATATTTTTACGCTCAAGTGCTTGTAAACTTAGTAATGTATCATTGATGCAACCTAGTTTACAGTGTGTAATTAATAAGGCTTTTGCTTTAAAGAAAGCGATAAGATCAATAATCATGGTCTCTTCATCGACAGGTACATAAAGCCCTCCAGCGCCTTCAATGATGACAATATCGCAGAGTTTTTCTAATTTTTCAAGTGCAAGAGAGAGCGTCTCTTTATCGATCTTTTTTGCCTTATTCGCAACATAAGGTGCGGCAGGTAAGGTAAATTGAATAGGAACAATATCCTTTACATGTAAGGCCTGGCATTCGGGATTAAGTTCTTGAATAAGTTCAAGCAGTGCTTGCCCATCTTCGGGTAGGGTGACAACACCAGTTTCAATGGGTTTGAGTACTGCCACGCGGTAGCCCATTTTAGCATAGGTTTTAAGGAGTAGTTTTGTAGCATGTGTTTTACCAATATCGGTATTGGTCGCGGTTATGAAGATACGTTTAGCCAATGTTTCTCTCGTTTCAGTTATAATCTTGCTTATTTTATTATAGGTCTTATTATGAACCGCTTTGAAGAGTTTACTACACAATTTGTTCAACAATTAGGTAAGAAAGATGGGGCAGTTAGCCCTGTGATCGCAAATTCGGCATCTTTTGGTTATGGTGATGCACAAATAGCAGAGGGTATTTTTGATGGTAGTGTTAAAAAACCCTTATATGCACGCGTGGGAAATCCTACATCCGCACAGCTAGAAAGTGTTTTGGCTACAATGGATGGTGGCGTCGGTGCTATCGCTACGAGCACAGGAATGGCTGCAACAACATTAGCAACAATGTCACTTTTAAAAAGTGGCGATGACATTATTAGTGTTGGTGGGCTTTTTGGAGGAACCTACTCTTTTTTTAGTGAGACCTTGAGTCGTTTTGGTATGAAGACACAATTTTTTGATGTGGATGAATTTGAAGCGATTGAAAAAGCCATTACGCAAAAAACAAAAATAATTTTTTTAGAAAGTGTCGGTAATCCTAATATGCGTCTACCCGATATTGCAAAAATAGCAAGTATCGCAAATCAGCATGGTATTGTTTTAATTGTAGACAATACAACGACACCTTTAAGTATTGCCCCATTAAAGTTAGGCGCTGATATTGTTGTCTATTCCACGACAAAAATTGTGACAGGAAATGCCTCTTCATTAGGAGGTGCTGCTGTTTTTAGAGCCATTAGAGAAGAAGATGACAAATTTAAAACGCCACGGTATGAAGAGGTGCATAAGTTTATTAAAAAAATGGGAAAAATGGCTCTGATTGCTAATGCTAAAAAACGGGCAATGCGCGATTTTGGTATGAGCGCTAACGCTTTTGGAAGTTATCTAACCATGTTAGGTCTTGAGACGCTGCCACTTCGTATGGATCGTGTTGTCTCAAGTGTAGAGAAAATTGTCTCAGCACTCGATGAAGCAGGCTTACATGTAAACCATCCTTCGCTTAGTTCACATCCTCATCATGAGCGTTATAAAACAGAATTTTCACAAGGATGCGGATCTCTTTTAACGATAGATATGGAAACCAAAGAGAAGGCTTTTGCGTTTATTAATCGTCTTAAGTTGGCAACTATTACTGCAAATATTGGCGATAGCCGTACCTTAGTACTTCACATGGCATCAACTATTTATAGTGATTTTAGTGAAGAAATACGTGCTTTTTTAGGTATTACTGATGGATTGATTCGTGTCTCTATTGGTTTAGAAAATCCTAAAGATATTATTAAAGATTTTTTAGATGCTAGCGTATAAAAGAGTGATATGAATCGTAGAGAACTTCTCAAACTTTCAGCCATAACATCGATCTTTCTTTTCACGGGATGTACGAAGATCATACCTGATCCTATTGTTCATTTTATTGAGATTGAACCTGAGGTTAAAATGTTAATGAAAGCATCTGAGCAAGAACGTGTTGTGATTGTTGGCGGTGGATGGGCAGGTCTCTCTATGGCAAAAAATATGAAAAAAAATGCGCCTAATATGGACGTCATCTTACTTGAACAGCGCTCTCAATTTTTCTCTCTTCCTACAAGTAACCTCTGGCTTGTTGGTGCTATTGATATGGAATACCTGATTCATGATTATCTTCAAGCGGCACGAGAAAATGATTATGTCTATATTAATACAACGGTTATTGATGTCGATAAATCAGATCAGCAGGTTATAACAACACATGGGGCACTTGATTATGATTATCTGGTTCTCGCACCTGGTATCGAATATGATTATTCGGACTGGACCTTAGATAAACGTTTCGCACGAGAACTTCAAACCCTTTATCCTGCCGGTTTTCTTTCGAGTTCAGAGGTCTTAAGTATCCGAAATAAGATTTTTGATTTTGAAGAAGGGGTATTTTTGATGAATGTACCCTCTGGTAATTATCGTTCTTGGGCTGCACCTTATGAGAGAGCGCTTTTAATCGCTGATTTTTTTAAAAAAGAGGGACGTAAGGTTAAGATTATTGTATTAGATGCCAATGAAGAGATACGTGCTTATAAAAAAGAGATAGCATCACTGTTTAAAACAGAGTTTTCAGACATGATTGAGTTTCGATCACAGACAAAAATCAATGCTATTGATATTGAAAATAAAAAAGTTTTTATTGATAATGATGAAGAGATTAGTTTTGATGATGCTATTCTTTATCCAAAGGTTAAAAGTACTGCCTTACTTGAAAAGATTGGTGTACTTGATGATAAGGGTGAAGCAGATATTAAGCCATTAACGAGTGAATCTTTGCTTTATGATAATGTCTATATTATTGGTGATGCCCGAAGTATGAACTTTAACCGCTTAGGATCAACTGCGCTATCTGAAGCCAAACAACTCTCAAGAAGAATTCTCTATCGCTCTATGGGTGAAGAGTATTTATGGACATCTCCGACAAGTGTCAGTTTTTGTGCACTCCGTATCGATCCATTACGGGTATTACGTCTTCAAGGTGAGTATAGCTATGATCTTTTAGAGCGTCGTTTTAACTTTATCGAGCAAAAACGTAAAGTTTCAAAGCTTGACAATGAAGATGATAATAGACTTTATGAGTGGGCAACAGGTGCTTTTGATGAGCTTTTTAAAGCTTAGAACACTTTTTTACTCAAAGTTTTAAGAAAAACCATATCAATTGCCTGATATATTGTCTTCAAGTTTACATGTAAGGACTATTTTGAGCACTAAAAAAGCGTATGAACTCGACACTGAGCTCTCTTTGGCAGAACCTCAGTTATATAAAGTCATATTACTCAATGATGATTACACTTCTATGGATTTTGTCATTGAGATTCTTATGAGCATTTTTCATAAAAGTTATCAAGAATCTGAAGTAATAATGTTAGATATACATAAAAAAGACCGTGGAATCTGTGGGGTATATACCTATGAAATAGCGGAGACAAAAGTTTCTCAGGTAAGTCGCTTAGCGCGAGAACAAGGCTTTCCTCTGAAAGCTACTCTGGAGGAGGCGTAATGATAAGTGCTGAACTTAATGCTGTTTTTCAAAAAGCTCTTAGTTTTGCTAAAGATCAGCATCATGAATATTTGACGATAGAACATGTCTTTTTTGCTCTTTTAGGCTCAAAAGATGGTATCGATATTATTAAAGAGTGTGGTGGTGACCCTGCGCAGCTTCGTGAATTGATAGGGCATTATATTCAAGAACATATTGAACCGCTGCCTGAAGAGGTAAATTCTGAACCTTTTGAAACTGTGGCACTCTCACGCCTTATCGATCAGATGGTACGTCACATTCAAAGTGCACAAAAAAATCAAGCTGAAGTGGGTGATTTGATGGCAGCCATCTTTGAAGAGAAGCACACTTATGCTGCCGTTTTACTTGAAGAGCATGAGATTACGCGTGTTGATGTTCTTGAGGTGATATCTCATCGTAATGTAGATGAAGCTAAAAGTGATGATGAAGAGAGCTACCTTTCAAAATACACCTTAGAGTTGGTTCATACGGCAAAAATGGGAAAAATTGACCCTGTTATAGGTCGTGAAAGCGAAGTAGAGCGTGTGATTCAAACCTTGTGTCGTCGTAAAAAGAACAACCCTCTTTTGGTTGGAGAACCGGGTGTAGGTAAAACAGCAATCGCTGAAGGTCTCGCCATTCGCATCGCTGATGACGCGGTGCCAGCTATTTTAAAAGATGCGCCTCTTTATGCCCTTGATTTGGGTTCAATGCTTGCAGGTACGAAATATCGCGGTGATTTTGAAAAACGTCTTAAGGGCGTTATTGATGAGCTCAAAGCTCAAAAAAATGCGATCATGTTTATTGATGAGATTCATACTATTGTTGGTGCAGGTGCTGTGAGTGGAGGTAGCATGGATGCTTCGAATCAACTCAAACCCGCTTTAGCATCGGGTGAACTTAAATGTATGGGCGCAACAACCTTCGCTGAATTTCGAAATGTCTTTGAAAAAGATCGTGCATTGAGTCGTCGTTTTGCAAAGATTGATGTGGATGAACCAAGCCAAGACGAGAGTTTTCTCATCTTAAAAGGCTTACGTCCAAAATATGAAAAACATCATGGCTTGAAATATACGGATAAAGCTTTACGTGCTTCCGTTGAACTGTCAAAAAAATATATTACGGATCGTTTTTTACCCGATGTTGCCATTGATTTGATGGATGAAGCAGGCGCTTCATTTCATCTGAAAAAGAAAAAACGTACTACAGTAACACCTCATGATGTGGAAATGATCATCTCTAAAATTACTGGAGTACCGACATCTCGCATTGGTGAAGATGACATAGAGGCTTTACAAAACTTAGAAGCTGAACTTAAAACTCAGGTTATCGGACAAAATAGAGCAGTAGAACATGTCGCCTTAGCGATTAAACGTTCTCGTGCCGGTCTAAATACGGACAGTCGTCCTATCGCTTCATTTCTGTTTTCAGGTCCAACAGGTGTTGGAAAAACGGAACTTGCTAAATCGTTAGCGATGATAACCGGTGTGCATTTTGAACGCTTTGATATGAGTGAATATATGGAGAAACATGCACTCAGTCGTCTCGTGGGTTCACCTCCAGGTTATGTAGGATTTGAGCAAGGGGGGCTGCTTACTGAGGCAATTAGAAAGCATCCTTATACCGTTTTACTGCTTGATGAGATAGAAAAAGCACATCCTGAACTGATCAATATCTTATTGCAAGTGATGGACAATGCGACCTTAACAGACAATAATGGCTTTAAAGCCAATTTCAAAAATGTTGTCATTATTATGACCTCTAATATTGGTGCCAATGAGGCCAGTGTTATGGGCTTTAATGCCAATCAATCGCATACCCGTGACGCGGCATTGAAATCTTTTTTCACACCAGAGTTTCGTAATCGTCTTGATGCGGTGGTTGAATTTGATCCCTTGGGTATGGATATTGTTGAAAAGATTGTTGATAAGTTTATTATTGAGCTTAATCGTGAGCTTAAAAAGAAAAAAGTTTCGCTTGAATTGAGTAAAAAAGCCAGAGGCTATATCGCTCAGATGGGTTATGATCCTGATATGGGAGCGCGACCGTTAACACGGGTGATTCAAGAACGTATTAAAGATCCTTTGACAGAAGCGTTACTTTTTGGAGAACTTAAAAATGGGGGACAGGTTAAAGTCGATTATAAGAAAGAGATTATTTTCGATATTTCGAAATGATTCCTCAGATTCCTTATGAACTGCTCTTTCCAGACCCCAGTACCGCTAATGAAGCTGGTATCGTGGCTTGGGGCGGTGATCTGAGTCCAGATCGCCTTTTACTTGCTTATCGTAGCGGTATCTTTCCTTGGTACGCTAAAGGGGATCCTATTCTTTGGTGGTCTCCAGACCCCCGTCTTATCTTAGAGCTTGATGATTTTAAACTCCGTCGCTCTTTAAAAAAACGTCTCAAACATTTTGAAATTCGTATTGACAGCGCATTTGAAGCGGTAATACTTGCTTGTGGTAGTGTAAAGCGTGAGGGTCAAAAAGGGAGTTGGATCTTGCCTGAAGTTGTCGAAGCGTTTACGACTTTGCACCAGATGGGGCATGCGCACTCTATTGAAGCTTATCAAGATGGAAGACTTGTAGGGGGATTGTATGGTGTCGCTATGGGTAAGGTATTTTGTGGTGAATCGATGTTCGCTCATGTGAGTGATGCTTCAAAAGCAGCCTTTGCCTATCTTGTAGAACAGTTAACATTATGGGGTTTTGAGTTCATTGATGCTCAGGTACCCACAGATCATCTTAAAAGTATGGGAGCTGTTGAGGTTTCAAGAGAGCTGTTTTTAGATCGATTGAAGGCTTGTGTTCATCAAGATGTTGATGAGCACAGTTGGAAGTAATATTTAAACTTACTCGCCAGTAACTACGATAGTCGTTGTAGCATAAAAACCTAGAATGTTTGTTACTTTATAGTCTGTAGTAGCTACTTTAGTGATTCCACCGTTTTTAGCTGCAGTTGCAATTGAACAGTCACCAGAAGCAACCATACCAAGAATTGATTGACAAGTAGATTCACCTGTTTTAACAATTTTATGTGAAGTCGAAGCTTGACCAGGACCTGTTGATTTATTCATAATAAAACCTGTAGCGGGTGAACCCACTGTCATTGCACATCCTGAGAATGTAAGAGCCGCTGCTGCAGTGATTGCTGCAAGAGTAAGTGTTTTTTTCATTGTAATCCTTCGTATAAAATACGGCGTGATAGTATATGAATAGATATTAATTACAGATAAAATACAAGCAAAAGAGTATGAATTTTGTCCTTAAGTTGGCTTAAGCTTTATTTCCCTATAATTTTTCAACTTCAAACAAAAAGGGTATCTATGAAAAAAATTCTATTAAGCGCATTGGCTATTGCAGCACTCAGTACTATGGCATCGGCTACAGTTCAAGATCAAACAGGTTGTGGACTGGGAGCTCAGATTATTAAAGATGATAGTTCTGCTGTCATGCTTGCACTTCAAGCGACAACAAATGGTACTTCTGGTAACCAGACTTTCGGTATTACTTCAGGAACTTCTGGATGTAAAAAAGTAAAATTTGTTATGAATGAAGCAGCACAAGAGTTTGTCGCTTCAAATATGGATCAACTCTCAAAAGAGATTGCAATGGGTCAGGGTGAATCACTTGATACACTTGCAGAGCTTCTTAAAGTAGAAGATAAGGCAGAGTTTTCTGCAGCATTACAATCAAACTACACAAGCATTTATACGTCTAAAAACGTAGAGATGGCTGATGTTATGGAAAATATCTCTAACGTTACCTTATAAGAACGCCATACAAACTAAGTTCGTATGACTACGCTAACGCTAAGTTCTCCTCAGCGGAGGGCTCGCGTGCAGTAAAACCGCACTTTTAACCTTATTCAAGGCTTTTACCATTTTAAAGTTTATTTTTTTATTCTTACATGTAACACTTTTTGCATCACTTCACGATTATCATAAAGCTGTTGATAGACAAGAGCTTTATAATGAACGTTATTGGCAACTCCTCTTACATGTAAAGGGTGAGAGTAGTGAGATTGATGATCCCAATTTCTTTCTCTCAGAAGAGGGGAAAACCAATCCTCAAAAAGAGCTGCATGCAACCCTCGATGCCCTGTACCATGAAGTAAAGTTTGATGATAATTCTACTGCCTGTCGTTTTCCTGCTCGTAAAGCGTGGTTGCTAGAAAAACTCCAGTTAGAAAATTTACCTCTTGTTACATGTAAGGCCTATGATACACTTGTTCAAAAGATTGATCCTCAATCGGTGACACTGGTTTTCGCCGATGCGCATATTAACTCGCCTGCTTCCATGTTTGGACACACCTTTTTACGAATTGACTCCTCTCATGAATCAAAACTCGTCTCTCATGCGATTAATTATGCAGCCAATGCAGATCAAAACAGAGAAAATGGGGTTGTCTTTGCCATTAAAGGGCTTTTTGGTGGGTATCCTGGAATCTACTCTCTCTTACCGTATTATGAAAAGCTCAAAGAGTATAAAAGTACGGAACAGCGTGATATTTGGGAGTATGAGTTAAACTTGACTCCCGATGAGGTCAGACGTATGGTGGCACATATATGGGAGTTACATGACAGTTACTCGTGGTACTATTTTTTTGATGAGAACTGCTCCTATCATATGCTGTGGTTGCTTGAAGTGGCACGTCCTTCAGTGCATCTTCGAGAAGAGTTTTGGTATCAGGTGATACCGCCAGAGACCGTGTTTGCCGTAGAAAAAGAGAATTTAGTCGCTTCAAAACATTATCGTCCCTCAAAGCGTTCTATTTTATTGGCATATGAAGAGATACTGACACTCAAAGAGCGAAACAATGCCATGGCTTTAGCCTTAGGAAATGCTTCAGTGGATGAGGTTCTTCAAGAGACATTTATTTCAGAGCAACATAAAGCCTATTTTTTAGAAGCGGCTGCAGAGTTGTGCGAGTATTACTTTATTGAAAACAAAATCTCTAAGGAGCAATACCTCGATAATTTTCAAGCGATTTTAACAGCACGTGCCACTTTAGGAAAGTTTGAAGCCTTACATGTAAAGGAGCCGATAAATCCTGACCAAGCACATAAATCGAGTCGTTTGCGCTACCAAGTGGGTGTTGATGATGGAAAGTTTTCTCAGTATTTAGGTATTCGCGCAGCCTATCAAGACCTCTATGATGGCGATGTCGGTATGCTGCGCGGGACTCAGATAGAGTTTTTTGATCTCTTAGTGAGTTATTCTCTGTATGATGTCGATTATGAAGATCATGATGTTAAAGAGAATGTTGGCTTAGAACTTGAAAAATTGACGATTCTATCTTTGGGCTCTTATGCTCAACGTAGTAGTTTTTTTCAGCCTTTCTCTTGGCGTATGAAAATGGGCTTTGATAAGGATTACCTTGATGAGACGATTCATTTTAATATGAATATCGGTGCGGGTGAGACCTGGGGAAATGCCTGGAGCTATTTTTATCTCATGTTTGATCCTTTCTTCTATTTTGATGATGCCGATTCCATTGTCGGTGTTACTCCTAGTGCGGGAGCGGTGCTTTATGAAAGTAAGAATTTGAAAACAAACCTTGAGTACTTTTACCGACTCTATCATAATGGGGCACGTCAGCATCTTTTCAAGGCCTCACAACTGTGGCAGATCGATCAAAATATTGCAATAAAATTACAATATGACTATATTGAACGATTTGGCGAAGATGAAAACCGTTTTAAAGCGGCATTTGACTATTATTTTTAAGACTATATTTTTAAGGTATTGATAATGTATATTAAAGCAATTAAATTTTCACTCTGGGCAGATTTTATTGAACGCGATTTTTTAGATAATGAGTTTAAAGCGTTGATTGATAAGGGCATTGTCAATGGTGCAACATCCAATCCCGCTATTTTTAAAAATGCGATTTTAAATTCTCCTGCGTATAAAGAGCAGATCGCTTCATTGAGAGGTAAAAGTGCGAAAGAGATCTATGAAGCCGTAGCCATCTTTGATATTCAAAAAGCAGCGGATGTTTTACTGCCTTTACATGTAAAAGGAGATGATGGCTATGTGAGTATCGAAGTCGATCCCTTTTTATGTGATGATGCCCAGGCGACAATAGCGGAGGGAAAACGTCTTCACGCAGAGATTAACCGTCCTAATATTATGATAAAAGTTCCTGCCACAACAGCAGGCTATATCGCCATGGAAGCTTTGGTGGCTCAGGGTATCGCGGTGAATGCGACCTTGATCTTTTCAAAAGAGCAGGCCATCTCATGTGCGAAAGCATTTGAGCGAGCTCTTCTTACATGTAAAGAAAAAGTCGATACCGTCATTAGCGTTTTTGTCAGTCGCATTGATCGTGCTTTAGATACGCTCTTGGAAGAGAACGGTATTGCGACTGCCTTAAGTGGTGTTTATAATGCGGCAGATATCTATAATGCAGTAGAAGCGATGCAGGTCGCTTCATGCCGTACGCTTTTTGCGAGTACAGGAGTTAAAGGTAAGAACCCTAGAGCATCATACTATATTGATGAACTTTTAGCGCCTAATAGCGTGAATACGGCGCCAATCGATACCCTACATGCCTATGTTAAGGGCGGAGATATTCAAGCGAAACTTCCTATTAATACAGAGATGATACAATCACATTTTAGTGCTATTGCAAAGGCAGGCATCGATTTTGATAGCCTTGTTGCTAAGCAGATAGAGGATGGCTTAGATGCTTTTAAAGTGGCATTTTCAGAGATTTTAGAGGCATTGGAGGCCTAGTATGAAGACAGTAGTCCATGATGAGTTTCACGTTGATGTTGATAGTTTAACATTTGAAACCCTTAAGAAAGTACGTTCATACCTTAAGCGTTTGATCGATGTCGGGGGAAGTGACCTTCACCTTAAGGCTAACTCTGTTGTACGGGCTCGTGTCAATGGTGAGATTGTCCCGGTTTCAGGTGAGATTTTTTCTAAGGTGGATGCGATTACTTTTGCCAAAGAGCTTTTACGCCACCGCTTTGCAGAGTTTGTAGAGAAAAAAGAGCTGGATTTAACCTATCCTTATGATGAAGACACCCGTTTTCGTGTCAATATCTTTTTTCAGATGGAAGGGGTTTCAGCGGTCTTTCGTATAATCCCTGTTAAGATCCTCTCTATTGAAGATCTTAAACTTCCTGATATTGTACATAAGTTTACTGCGGCAGAACGGGGCTTGGTTTTAGTCACGGGGGTAACGGGTAGTGGTAAATCAACGACCTTAGCCGCACTGATTAATGAGATTAACTGGAAACGCCGTCGTCATATTATTACGATTGAAGATCCTATTGAGTTTGTCCATAAAGATAGAAAGTGTATTGTCAATCAGCGCAGTATTGGTCAAGACAGTCTTAGTTTTGGAAATGCCCTAAGAGCTTCGCTTCGTGAAGACCCTGACATCATCTTAGTTGGGGAGATGCGGGATATGGAGACGATAGAGATCGCCCTACATGCGGCAGATACAGGTCACTTAGTATTCTCAACCTTGCATACACTTGATGCTAAAGAGACGGTTAACCGTATTATTGCCACCTTCCCAACTGAAGAGCAAAATCGTATTCGTATTACACTCTCATCAGTTTTAGAAGGGATTATCTCTCAGCGTCTTATTCCTACGGTAGATGATAAACGTACTGCAGCCTTAGAAGTTTTGGTAAAAACATCACGTATTGAACAGCTGATCTTAGAGAATCGTGATGCCGAGATTAAAGATGCGGTAGAAGAGGGAAAAGAGATCTATGGGTCTCAGAGTTTTGATCAGGCGATTTTAGATCTTTACCATGAGGGACGTATCTCTAAAGAGAAAGCTTTTGAATATGCCACATCACCATCGGATCTCAAGTTAAAAATGGAGGGATTGAATGCTTCTTCGGATTCTCATGAGGACTCAAGTAACTCTTCAGGAGAAGAAAAGCAGTACAATGAAGAAGATATTTTCCAATTAAAACGTGATTAATGTTATTTTAGGTATAATTTCACTCATTTTTTAAACAAAGGACTTCTATGTTAGAAGGTATTATTAGAGAGAGTACTGGTAAGAAGGGTACAAATGCACTTCGCCGAGATGGTTATCTAATTGCAAATATTTACGGAAAAGGGCTTGAAAATATTCACGCTGCATTCAAAATGAATGAGTAT
Organism: Campylobacterota bacterium; assembly: GCA_034659135.1. Taxonomy (GTDB): domain Bacteria; phylum Campylobacterota; class Campylobacteria; order Campylobacterales; family Sulfurimonadaceae; genus S010-53. Next base: position 12,249 of record JAYEGP010000018.1, on the reverse strand, counting down.
ATCCGTACTGTACGCAAAAAAGAGACACTTGCATTTCCAGTAAGTATTGATGGAAAAGAGATGAATGTTGTTGTTCAATCTTATGAGTCTCATGCGGTTACAGGTAACCTTTTACATGTAGATCTTATGGTAGCACAACCTGGTGTTGTCACTAACTATCATGTTCCTGTTAAGCCACACGGTTCTCCTGTTGGTCTTAAAAATAAAGGTATGTTGTATGTGGCTAAAAATCGTTTACGTGTCAAAGCGGCGATTGAAAATGTTCCTAATGCCATTGATGTTGATGTTGCAGATCTTGATCTTGGTGATTCTGTTTTGATCCGTGATCTTGCTGGAGTTGCTAACATTACCTTTACTGATATTGATCGTGTATCAGTACTAAGTATTATTAAAGCGAAATAATTTTGCTTTTCGTCGGTCTGGGAAACCCTGGAGCGGCGTATACGCTCACGCGCCATAATATCGGTTTTATGGTTATCGATGAACTTTGTCGTCGTCACGCTGTTCAAGAGATCTCTAAAAGCAGTTTTCAAGGCGATCTTTTTAAATTTTCTTCACACTATCTCTTAAAACCCAACACCTTTATGAACCTTTCGGGAGACTCTATTGCTGCCGTTAAGCAGTTTTATAAGCTTGATGAAGTTGTTGTTATTCATGATGACCTGGATCTCCCCTTTGGAGCGGTACGTTTCAAACATGGCGGAGGTCATGGAGGACACAATGGTCTAAAATCAGCCGATGCCTTGATCTCTAAAGCGTATGTTCGAGTACGCATGGGTATCGGTAAGCCAGAACATAAAGGCGAAGTCTCTTCTTATGTGTTGAGCCCTTTTAATGAAAAAGAAGTAGCGCATCTTCCGACGTGGATAGCACATACTGCGGATGCACTAGAGAAGTTGTTAGATCTGGGCTGGGAAGATGTCGCTTCTAAGTACTCGATAAAAAAATTTCAGATACAATAACCTTACATGTAAGGGTCCCCATGCTCACTTTTAAATATATCGCTTGGCACTATATTAAATACTTTTTTATTGTACTATTCGCACTGGTCTTTTTTATGGTGGGTTTTGATTTTATGCAAGTATCAAAAGATCTTCCAAGTTCTGCTAACTTAGTGCTTATTTACATCGCTTTCAAATCTTTTTTTGCTATCGACATGATGTTGCCGCTCTCACTTGTTTTTGGAATGATTGCGACAAAAATACATCTGATTCGCTCCAACGCTTTAGTGGCTTTTTACGCTTTAGGCTACTCTAAAACAGATATTTTAAAGCCTTTTGTCGTGGTTTCAGGCTTAATTATCATCATCTACATCTCACTTCACACGACCGCTTTTGCCCGCGCTGACGAGTATTCCAATAACATTAGATCATCCTCGCATTTTTTGAAACCGACAAGCAAGCTTTTTTTTACGTATGAAGATCAATATATCTATTTTGGTCACCTCTATCCGCTCCAAGAGCGAGCTGAGGATATTCGTATCTTTAAGGCCAAATCCAATGAGCTTAAAGAGCTAATTGTTGCTACTGAAGCCTATTACCGTAACGGATATTGGCATATTGAACAAGCCCAACGTATGCAAAAGCCTAAAAACCTCTCTTTGAATAGTGAAGGAATTACCTTAAGTACAGAATATAATCTCAAGCTTTTAAAGGGATTTAGACCTAAGATTCTTGATCAGGTTTATGAAGGCAAAGTTAATTTTACTATTATTGATGCTATTGATGCTATGGTTTTACTTGAAGATCAAAATATCAACACCGACAAGATTAAAAGTGCCCTGTATCGTATGTTTATTCACCCCTTCTTTGTGCCCTCATTGATTGTTATTATCTTTTTCTTTGTCCCGATAAGCTCACGTTTTTTAAATGTCTCTCTCTTTAGTTTTGGCGCTATTTTAGTGACTTTAATGGTCTGGGCTATCTTATTTATGATGATTGAACTCTCAAATACCAAGACGATTCCTAGTGAGATTGGCGTCATTTTTCCGGTGCTTATTCTCTTTGGGTTCTCCATCTATCTCTGGCATAAAAACCGCATTTACACACGGCGAGCATAGCCACTGCACAGCGCTTACATGTAAGCATAAGCCTCTTTTGGATAAAATAAGCTCAATATGAAAAAGAGGAAATTAAGTGATAGACTTTCACACATTGGCCAAAAAGTATAAAACGCCACTTTATGTTTATGATTTTAATTATATGAGTGCACAATTTGAGGCGCTTAAAAAAGCTTTTAAAGGCAGAAAATCGATATTAGCCTATGCGGTTAAAGCAAATGCTAATCTCAGTGTTGTCAAACATTTTGCTCAGATGGGTTCTGGTGCTGATTGTGTCTCTATCGGTGAAGTGAGACGCGCATTGATGTGTGGTATTCCTAGATATAGAATTATTTTTAGCGGTGTGGGTAAGCGTGATGAAGAGATTAAAGAGGCCTTACTCAGTGATATCTTATACATCAATGTTGAGAGTGATGCGGAACTCGCTCGTGTGGAGATGATTGCTGCAGAGCTAAATATCGCAGCGCGTATCAGTGTTCGTGTGAATCCAAACATCGATCCTAAAACCCATCCTTATATCTCAACGGGTCTTCATGCTAACAAGTTTGGTGTGGATCTAAGTACCGCCAAACGTATGTATATTCGTGCTAAGAACTCTGCTTCTTTAGACCCTGTCGGTATTCATTTTCATATCGGTTCACAGTTGACGGAGCTTGACCCTATTCGTGAATCGGCAGAGATTGTAGCGGACTTGGTACGCTCATTAACCGTACTGAAAATCGAGTTGAAATTTTTTGACATTGGTGGTGGTTTAGGGATTCGCTATGACAATGAGAGAACCATTGAGCCTTATGAGTACGCGCAGGCAGTTCTCTCGACGTTAACAGCGCTTGATCTGACGATTATCTGTGAACCAGGACGCTTCTTAACAGCCAATGCAGGCTATTTTGTGACTAAAGTACTCTATGAAAAACAAAATGGCGATAAGCGTTTTGTTGTGGTAGATGGTGCGATGAATGACCTGATACGCCCCAGTCTGTATGAAGCTTATCATAAGATTAATAGCTTAGGTAAAGAGGGTGAAACAAGCCCTGCCGATGTTGTTGGTCCCGTCTGTGAAAGTGGTGACTTTTTAGCTAAAGATTATGAGCTTCCGATGATGGAGCATAATGATCTGCTTGTTTTAGAGAGCGCCGGTGCGTATGGCTTTGGTATGGGAAGCAACTATAACTCTCGGGGTCGTGCGGCAGAAGTGGCACTTGAAGATGGAGAAGATCGTCTGATCCGTCGTCGTGAAACTTTTGATGATGTTATCGCGGCAGAACTTGAATTTTTAGAGGCAAAATAGTGAAAAATTTAGATGAATGTAGAGTGGCTATTGACACAATCGATGATGAGATTTTAGCGCTTCTTAATCGCCGTATGCATGTTGTTGAACGTGTTGGAGAGATAAAAAATGATACGGGTGGTGCGATCTATCGCCCTGAACGTGAAAAAGCGATTATCGATCGTCTTAGTGAACGCAGTAAAAATGAGATACTCAATCAAAATGCCATCGAAGCGATTTTTTTAGAGATCTTTGCCGTGGCGCGAAATTTAGAACTTCCTGAACGCATTGCTTATCTTGGACCTGAGGGAAGTTTTACGCATCAAGCAGCAGAGTCACGTTTTGGTGCGATGAGTGATTATCTCTCTTTAGGCTCTATCGCTTCGGTTTTTAAGACCATTGAAGCGGGTCGTGCTAAGTTTGGTGTGGTGCCTATTGAAAACAGTCGCGATGGCGTGGTAGGTGAGACCTTAGATCTTCTGGCTAAAAGCCCGATGAAGATTGTTGCAGAACTTTACATGCCAATTCACATGTCATTTGCTTCGAAATCACGTCGTATTAGCAATATTAAATGTATCTATTCAAAAGATAAGGGTTTTGGACAGTGTCGTGAATTTTTAAGCCAGCACGGACTTGAAAATATTGAACAGATTCCTGTTGAATCTACGGCAAAAGCAGCTATTTTAGCAGCAGAAGATCCTACTGCTGGAGCGATCTGTTCGCATATTGCTGCAAAGCTTTATGGTGTGCCGAGTATGTTTGAAAATATTGAAGATATCAGTAGCAATACTACACGTTTTGTCATCTTGAGCGACTTTGAAAATGCGCCAAGCGGTGAAGATAAAACATCCATTTTAGTGCGTCTTAAAGATGCTCAAAAGTCAGGGGCATTGGCACATTTCTTACAAGATTTTGATGAGGGGAATGTGAACTTAAGCAAGATAGAGAGTCGTCCTTCACGTGATGATGAGAGTTTTGGCTACTGGTTCTTTATTGACTTTTATGGTCATATTGAAGATGATTATGTTCAAAAAGTACTCAAAAAACATACCGATGAAGTGACCTGGTTAGGGAGTTATGTGAAAGGTGATCATGCAATTTAATTCAAGCTTAGAAGGTATCAAAACTTATGAGGCTGGCAAGCCTATTGAGCTTGTAGTACGCGAATATGGCATTGAAGCCAAAGATATTGTTAAACTCGCTAGTAATGAAAACCCTTACGGATGTTCTTTACATGTAAAGCAGGCTGTGAGTGATATTATCTCAAAAATGGCACGTTATCCTGATGACTCTATGTATAAACTCAAAGATGCCTTAGCCTCACATTTTGAGGTTAAAAGTGACAATGTTATTATCGGAGCAGGCAGTGATCAAGTCATAGAGTTTGCTGTCCATGCCAAAGCCAATAAAGAACGTCCTGTTTTAATGAATGCTATTACCTTTGCCATGTATGAGATCTATGCACGCCATGTCGGTGCACCGATTATTCGCACCACTTCGCAAGAGCATGATCTTGACCAATTTTATGCGCTCTATAAAGCGCATAATCCTTCAATTATTTTTATCTGTACACCAAACAATCCAACAGGTGATGCGATAGATGCCGATAAACTGCTGGCCTTTTTAGAAAAAATTGACAGCGATACCTTGGTGGTCGTTGATGGTGCGTATATGGAGTATACACGACATAAAGATAGTAAAAAAGCAGTGGATGTGAGTGCTTTGATCGCAGGTTTTGATAATGTACTGTATTTAGGAACCTTCTCTAAAGCCTATGGCCTTGGTGGTATGCGTGTGGGGTATGGCATTGCCCATGCCGATATGATCACTGCCTTTTATAAGCTGCGTCCTCCTTTTAACATCACAACACTTTCACTTGAAGCTGCGACGGTAGCTTTGGCGGATGAGGAGTTTGTAAATGAGAGTATTATTAAGAATTTTGATGAGATGAGACGCTATGAAAAATTTGCAAAAGTGAGAGGTTTGGATTACATAGAGAGTTATACTAATTTTGTAACCTTGTGTTTTAAAGCACCTCGAAACAGCTCAGATATTGCACAAGAGCTTTTAAAACAAGGTATGATTGTAAGAGATTTAACAGGATATGGCTTAAATGCTATTCGAGTTACTGTAGGAACAGCAGATGAAAATGAGCGTTTTTTCAATCTCTGTGCGCAGCAACTCTAAAACAGGTATAGGTATTTATGGACTTTAAAGCACTCGTATCTCAGCTATCCGTACTTTTTAGTAAGTTAAGTAAAGTACAGAAAATTATTGTTGGTGCGACGATATCTGGAATTATTGCATTCTTAGTTTTTTTAGTCCTCTATTCCTCTTCAGGTACGATGAATAATGATTATCGTGTCTTATTTGAAAAACTCTCTCCTGCTGACGCTGCTAAAGTCATTGAGCAGTTAGAAAAAGATAATATCCCTTACCGTATTCCACGAGAAAATGTCATTGAAGTCCCTAAAGATGTTGTTTATAAAGAGCGTATTGCTATTGCCTCATTGGGTATTGCTCAAGACAGTAGCATCGGATTTGAAATTTTCAATGAACAAGAGTTTGGTGCCACACGCTTTGATCAGAATGTAAAGTTTTTACGTGCCTTAGAGGGTGAGCTTGCGCGAACGATTGATGCCTTGGCTCCAGTTGAGCGCTCTAGTGTGAATTTAGCGCTTCCAAAAGAGTCACTGTTTGTCTCCAAAGAGGTGCCACCATCAGCGTCTATTATGGTAAAACTTAATTCAGACCGTCGTCTCTCTATCAAACAAATTCGAGGGATTAAAAACCTTGTCGCCTCATCAGTGCCTAAGCTTACTGTAGAGAATGTAACCTTAGTGAATAACGAAGGTGAAACCTTAGGTGATAGTGAAGGTTTTGCTCAGATGAGTGAACTCTCTGCAATGCAGCAGAAATATAAGCATAATGAAGAGCGAAAAAAAGAGCAAAAAATTGTTGCAGTCTTATCGCCTTTTATTGGGGGAAAAGAACGTGTTGTAGCTACGGTGACTGTCGAGTATGATTTTTCACAAGAGAGTTATACCTCTGAATCATTTGATCCTGAAAATGTTGTGCGATCAGAACAGAGTAGTGAAGAGAAACGTGAAGGCAGCAGACCTAAAGAGGTTGGTGGTGTTCCAGGTGCGGTGAGTAATATCGGTCCAGTTGAGGGCTTAAAGTCGCAAGAAACTGGCGAAAAGTATGAAAAAAGTAACACGACGACCAATTATGAGATCTCTAAAAAAGTCTCCAGTTCAAAGGGTGAGTTTTCTATTATTAAGCGTATCACGGCAGCGGTTGTCGTTGATGGAAAATATCAAAACAAAATGGATGAAGAGGGTAATCCAACGGATGAAAAAGAGTATGTTGCACTTGATGAGAGTCAGCTTCAAGCCATTACCTCTTTAGTGAGTCAATCTATCGGTATCGATGAGACTCGTGGCGATCAAGTCTCTGTACGTAATTTCCAGTTTGAAGCATCTAGACACTCTCTAACTTCTGAGACTGCTCCAGATAAGTTTATGAATTTTGTTGAAGTGTACGTAGCCCCATTTTCAGAACTGTTTAAATATCTGCTAGTGATTATAATTATCTTCATCGGATACAAAAAAGTGATTGCACCATTTGCTGAGCGTATGTTAGAAGTGAGTAAAGAAGAAGAAGATTTAGAAAAACCTGTACTCAATATTGAAGATGATGAAGAAGAAGATTTAGTCGAAAAAGTACAGGCGATGCGTAAAAAAGTTGAAGATCAACTCGGTGTTGGTGATGGCTTTAGTGAAGATGAACTTAAGCATGATGTCTTGTTAGAGAAACTCCGAAATATTACTGAAGAGCGCCCTGATGAGGTCGCCTCTATTCTTCAGGCTCTGATTGATGAAGAAAACAGTGGTTTTGAGATGCCAAAACAGATGAAGGAGACGTAATGAAGCTTTCTGAAACACAACAAGCCCAGGTTGACGAAATGAGTATGGCTGAGAAAATTGCCATTTATCTATTGCAGATGGGTGAAGATACTACAGCGATGATATTTTCTTCACTATCTGTTGAAGCCATTACTGAAGTCTCAAAACATATTGCTAATAACCGCTCTATTGACCGTAGTATCGCAGCGGCAGTGCTTGAAGAGTTTTATGCCATAATTCAGTCCAATCAGTATTTAAGTACAGGTGGTATTGAATATGCCCGTGAAATTTTACATAAAGCATTGGGACCAGAAGAGGCTAAAAAAGTCTTAGAACGACTCTCCAAATCTATGGCCAATACACAGAATTTCGCCTATTTATCAAAAATTAAACCCCAGCAATTGGCAGATTTTATTGTGAATGAACATCCCCAAACCATTGCTCTTATTTTAGCCCATATGGATCCTACAGCTGCCGCTGAAACCATTGGATACTTCACTGATGACTTACGTGCTGAAGTCGCGATGCGTATGGCAAAACTAGGAGATATCTCTCCTTCTATCATTAAACGTGTGAGTGCGGTCTTGGAATCTAAACTTGAATCACTTGCGAGTTATAAGGTTGAAGTGGGTGGTCCACGTGCGGTGGCAGATATCTTTAACCGTTTGGGTGCGAAGGCTTCTAAAGGGACGCTTTCTCAAATTGAGCAAGAAGATGAAGAGTTGGCAACTTCCATTAAAGAGATGATGTTTACCTTTGAAGATATTACCGACCTTGATAACAATGGAATTCGTGAAATTCTTAAAGTGGCAGATAAACAAGACTTAATGTTAGCACTTAAAAGTGCACCTGAAGAGTTGCGTGAGAAGTTCTTTGGTAATATGAGTGAACGTGCTCGTGATGCCTTTGCTGAAGAGATGCAATTTATGGGTGCCGTGAAGGTCAAAGAAGTCGATGGCGCACAACGTAAAATTGTTGATGTTGTGCAACAACTTGCTGAACAAGGTGTACTACAGGTGGGTGAAACTGACGAGATGATTGAGTAATCATGGCTGTTGTTATCAGTAAAAAAAATACCGATTTACACAGTGTCGATAAGTACAAATTCAAAGTACTCTCTTTTGGTGGTCATGAAGAAGAGGCTGCAGAAGTTAAAAATGAGACACCTACTGTTCTTGAAAGCAGTAGTGGTGAAAGTATTGAAAATCATGAACTCTCTTCCTCATCTAAAGACGAACTTGTTGAATCACTTCTAAAAAAAACGGATGAGATGTCATCAAACTTTATCAAGCTCCAGATGCGCCTTGAAGAGAAAGAGGCAGAGTTTAAGCAAGAACTTGAAGCGGCTAGAAAAGAGGCGTATGATCAGGGTATTGCTGATGCGAAAGGGCAACTACAGAGTGAAAATGTTGAACGTGAAGCAGATAGTGTTGAGCAATTTTCAAAATCCGTTCAGGTATTGGAAAAAAGTGCCTCAGAATTTGAAACGGCTTTAGGACGGGTTGAGAATGAATTGATCAATGCGGCTGTTGATATTGCTAAAGAGGTGATTCTCGTTGAACTGGATGAACACTCTGGAGAGATTGCTACAAAACTTTCAGAGGAGTTAATCCAAGATTTGCAAGAGAGTGCTAAAGTGACTTTAAAGGTGAATCCGAAAGATCATGGTCGTGTTTCTGAAAAAGTAGGAAAGCTAGATCATATAGAGATCGTCTCTGATAGTGCCATTAGTCCTGGTGGTGTTATTGCTGTTAGTGACTCAGGAAATATAGACTCAGAAATTATGAAACGTTATGAACGTGTGAAGCGAGCAGCATTAGGTGGATAAAAATAGTATGGATATAAAATCATATGATATACAACAGTTAGAAGTGCTGTGTGAAGATATACGAGAACGTATTTTAGAAGTTGTCAGTAAAAATGGGGGGCACTTAAGCTCAACATTGGGTGCGACAGAGTTAATCGTTGCGATGCATAAGGTCTTTGACTCTTCAAAGGATCCTTTTATATTTGATGTCTCCCATCAGGCTTATGCGCATAAACTGATTACGGGTCGGTGGGAAGAGTTTGACTCTCTGCGTCAATTTGGTGGTGTGTGTGGTTATACCAAGCCAGAGGAGTCCGAGCATGATTATTATGTTGCAGGACACAGCTCGACGTCGATTTCATTAGGAGTCGGTGCGGCTAAGGCGATTGCGCTTAAAGGCGAACAAGAGGAACGGGTTCCTATCGCCGTGATTGGTGATGGTTCGATCAGTGCGGGTATGGCTTATGAGGCGATGAATGAATTGGGTGATCGAAAATATCCGATGATCATTATCTTAAATGATAATGAGATGAGTATCGCAAAACCGATCGGGGCAATGAGTCGTATGCTTAGCTCTGCAATGGCAAGTCCTTTTTATCAGCGTATTCGAAATAATGTCGAACAGGTAGTCGATCACTTTGGTGATAGTGCTCACTACATGGCAAAGCGATTTGAAGAGTCATTTAAACTCATCACTCCGGGGATCATGTTTGAAGAGATGGGAATTGAATATATCGGTCCCGTTGATGGTCATAATCTTAAATCTTTAATCGATACTTATGAGTTGGCGAAAGGGCTTAAAAAACCGGTTATCATTCATGTGCAGACCCTTAAAGGCAAGGGTTATGAAATTGCCGAAGGTCAACATGAAAAATGGCATGGTGTGGGTCCTTTTGATATTGACAGTGGCACGTCAAATAAAAAATCAGCCGCTAAAAGTGCGACGCAGCTCTATACAGAAGCCTTGATGCATTTAGCCGATAGTGATGAGAAAGTTGTTGGTGTTACAGCAGCGATGCCTAGTGGTACCGGTCTGAGTGACTTGATGGAAAAATATCCAGATCGTTTTTGGGATGTGGCTATTGCAGAACAACATGCCGTGACATCGATGGGGGCTTTGGCAAAAGAGGGATTTAAACCCTTTTGTACCATCTACTCGACTTTTTTACAGCGCGGATACGATCAGGTGATCCATGATGTCTGTCTTTTAGGTCTTCCTGTTGTTTTTGCACTCGATCGTGCCGGCATCGTTGGTGAAGATGGTGAGACCCATCAAGGTGTTTTTGATATTAGCTTCTTACGTGCCATACCGAATATGACACTTTTTGCGCCTTGTAGTGAAAAAGCGATGCATGAAGCGATGACTTTTGCACATGGCTTTGAATCTCCTTGTTCATTACGTTATCCACGTGGGAGTTTTAATCAAGCCTCACTTCCTGAACCCGAAGCTTTTGCCTTAGGAAAATCTCAACTACTTGTTGATGATAGCCAAAGTGATATCGTATTGATTGGTTATGGAAATGGTGTGGGTCGTGCGAAAGAGACCATGAATTATCTTGATACCAGTGCCTCTTTATTAGATCTTCGCTTTGTCAAACCACTTGATGATGTGCTCTTGCGTAAGATGGCACAAAAACATAAACGCTGGTATGTCTTTAGCGACTCTGCGAAAGCGGGTGGTGTGGGATCAGCACTGATGGAATTTTTAGCATCAGAACATATCACCGATGTTTTAGTGCATAGTTTTGAATATGAAGACGATTTTATCACGCATGGAAATACGACTGTGGTGGAAGAGTCTTTAGGTATTCTTCCTGAACAGTTAGCCAAAAAAATCACTTTAGCATCGCGATAGCCGCGTTGCGTCCTGTTGCTCCTTCATCTGCGCGATAAGAGAAAAAAGTCTCATGCTCACAAGCAGTGCAATAGTCCAATTCTTCAATAAGCTTCACCCCTATCTCTTTTAACTGCTGCCTCACAATCGTGTTTACATGTAAGAAGGGTTTCGTATCTTGATAGCTAATCATAGCGTGATATCCCAGTGCTTTTGCCTCTTCAGCGATACTCTCATTGACTTCATAACAGCATCCATGAATACTCGGACCAAGGCTTACATGTAAAGATTCTATCTTACATGTAAAGTGCTCACACATCTTGCTTATGGTTTTTGAAACAATGTTTTTAAAAGCCCCTGCGCGGCCGGCATGCACAAGGGCTATGACATGGTGTTTTGGATCATAAATGATAATCGGTATACAGTCCGCACTCATGATCATAATAGGAGTGTTCTTTTTGTTGGTGATGAGCGCGTCACATTCGGGTGGATGTTCGAAGTCATCATCTTCAGTGACAATATGAACAATGTCAGAGTGAATTTGGCGCATATGAATTAATGTTGATCGATCATAGTCAAGTTCTTTGGCTAATAATTCATGGTTTTGCTTTACATGTAAGGAATTGTCTTCCACATGAAAAGCAAGGTTTAAAGAAGCATAGATGCCTTGAGAGAATCCATTATGACGGGTAGTAAAGGCATGCGTTAGATTTTCAAATTGTGATAGCATGTTACATGTAAGTTTCTTCATAAGCAAATTATATTACAAGTAAGGGGCTAAATACATTTTTTTGTTACAATACCCCATGCAAAGCCTATTACCCGCCACATTAACAGGAAAAAACCCCGAAAAAAAACGTCAAGAGATCTTAGATTACTTTCACAATACCTATACACTTTATGAAAAACTTTTTGAAGTTTTTGTGAATGATGAGGTCTTTTATAAAAAGTCTGAAGTGACCCGTCATCCGATGATCTTTTATTTTGGTCATACGGCCACATTTTTTGTCAATAAGTTGATTTTAGGAAAAGTGATTTCTCAGCGGATCAATCCAGATTTTGAGTCCATCTTCGCCATTGGTGTGGATGAGATGGATTGGGATGATATGAGTAGTGAGCATTATAGTTGGCCTGATGTCAATGCGGTACGTGAGTATCGAGATCAAGTCAAGTATCTGATAGAAGGACTGATTCAGATGCTTCCTCTGAATCTTCCTATCACAAAAGAGGATCCCTTTTGGATTATCTTGATGGGGATTGAGCATGAGCGTATTCATATTGAGACCTCAAGTGTTTTACATCGTCAGCTCAACATTTCTGATGTACGAAGCCATATGGAGTTTCCACCCTGTAAAGATTTCGCACCGGCACCAA
>JAYEGP010000017.1:7535-26067 GCA_034659135.1 Campylobacterota bacterium | reverse complement strand
AAATCGAAACACTCAACATTGTGAGCTACGATTATTAGAAGTAAAACAACGCTAAAACGAGTTGTTTTTAAGTCTTTAAAAGTGATAGAAATTGAGAGAAAATATAACGACTCTCTTTAGGTCCAGGACTTGACTCTGGATGATGTTGAACAGAGAAGATTGGGGCGTCTTTATACTTTAAGCCTTCAATAGTATTATCAAATAAGTTAACATGAGTAACATCTGCTATTTCTGTAATGGCATTAGGCACATTATAGTTATGATTCTGCGCAGTGATCTCAACAACTCCATTACTCTGGTTTTTTACAGGATGGTTACCGCCATGATGTCCAAATTTAAGTTTATACGTCTCATAGCCATGAGAAATTGCAAGAAGTTGATGTCCTAAACAGATTCCAAACATGGGTACTTTTGCTGCGATCAACTTTTTAATCTCTTCTTGCTCTTTCTTAAGTACAAGTGGATCACCAGGTCCATTAGATAAAAAGACACCATCAATCTCACCTGATTTCACACGCGAAATCAGAGCATCAGCATCAAAATTATTTGGATTAACTTCTACATGTAAGCCTGCATCGCAGAGCTCATTTAAAATATTTCTCTTAACACCAAAATCGATAGCAACGATTTTTGCTTGCACTTGTGGTGCGTCTTTATACTTAAAATTAACCGCATCATAACAGGCATCTTTATGGATGTAGGCTTCTTTAGTGCTTACCGCTTCAATATAATTAACTTCTTCTATTCTTGGAGCATTTTCAAGTAAAACTTTTAACTCCTGCTTATCGCTAATTTCTGTTGATGCAATCATCATCATCGCACCCTCACTACGAAGCATTTTAGTCAGATAGCGCGTATCGATATCACAGATTCCCATGACACCCTGCTCTTTTAAAAAGTTTTCTAAAGAATCTTCTGCACGAAAATTTGAGTAACGCTCTTGATGATTTCGTACGATAATACCTTTCGTATAGGCTGATGCAGACTCCATATCTTCACTGTTAACACCTACAATGCCGATTTCTGGCATCGTAAAGGTAACAAATTGACCTGCATATGATGGATCAGAAGCGATCTCTTGATAACCACTCATTGAAGTATTGAAGACAATTTCACCCACAAGTGTCGTTTCAGCTCCAAAACTCTTAGCCTCCACAAAGGTGCCATTTTCAAGATAGATCCATACAGGAGTCATTATGCCATTCCTCTTTTAATTAACTCTTCTTTATAAAGTTTTTCAAATAAAATCTCATATTCGTCAGTACCAGGGATAAGTTGACGTTTGTATGAACTCATGGTATCGAGAACGGCTTGTTCCACTTCACCCGTATCAGCAATATAACTTGTCATCGCATCGTAAATAATATTCTTAATACGATTTTCACTCACATCATAATGAATCAGGTCTTCTTCATAAAGGTTGTCTAAAATCTTATGTGCAAGATCAGAGAAGCGCTCTTCATAAGAGAGAATCACATCAAATTCTTCAGCAAGCTTTTTCTTAATCATGAAAAAAAGCTGTCTCTCATCTGCTAGATAAAAATCAATCTGCTCTTCATTATCATCAACAATTTCATTCACACGCTCTTCAAGAGCCATCTCTTTTTTGACACTTTCAATAAGAATAAGTTCTGCCTCTTTAGCCACTCGATCTAATCCAGATGTCATCGTTACCAGACCACTTTTATTAAGATCTATAGAAACTTTTGTTGCGACATGAGGTACATGAGATAGTGTTAATTTCATTGTGAAGCCCTAAGGTGTTATTTTTGGGTATTTTACCCTTAAATAGGTAAAAGAGAGTTTATTTAGAAGTTTTACTAAGTCCTAAAGTGATATCCGAAGCTTTTTTAGCATCCATTTTTGATAAAATTTTACCTACTGTTTTAGGCTTGAGTGTCATAATGATTTCAACAGCTTCTCCTGTCTCCATTTCACTTAAAACTTGCGCTGCGGAGCCTGCTTTCATTTTAGCAAAAGTCTGTGAAGTCTTATCCATTTTTAAATTTTTCATTGCTTCAAGTGCTTGAGTGTTTTCATCAAGCATTTTTTTGATAGAAGCTTCTTTAGTCATAATTTCCTTAAGTACCTTACTCACATTGGATTCACGTTGATCAATTCGTGCTTCACGTTTAGCCAGCAGATCATCCGTTGCCGATTTAAGAGCTTCAAGTGCTTGACGCTGTTCATCGATACGTTCAAGTTCTACAAGCAGTTCACCCTTGCGTTCTTGAAAAATTTTACTGCATTCAAAAAGATTTTCACTCGTCTCTATCGCTTTTACATGTAAGGCTAGCAAAACGACGATCAAAATATATTTCATACACCTTCCTGCTTATTATGCATAAAACTTAACAAAGCACTTTCATCAAGCTCTTTTGTCTCTAGTTTTGTACGTTTCTTTACGATAGTTTTAATCTCTTGTGCCTCAAGATATCGATATTTTTCATATTCAACAGAAAGTTCTTTATACTTTTTTTGAAACGCTACCACTTGATTCGAAGCAAAATTTAACCACGCGCGTTTCTCATCAATGACATTTCGCTGAATCTCTAAAATAGCACGTTCTTGAAGCATTTGATTGACAGTTCCCTGAGTTAGAGACCTTGTTTCTTGAAGTTGGAGGTAGGCTGCATCGAGTGCAGATTTAGCATTTTTTTTATCTTCATTGGCCTGAGAAAGATCACGTTCACACTTATTAAGGATATTTTGTTTCATTTTAACGAGCGGTGTGAAGCGTGTCTTCATCTCTTTGCCTTACATTATAATCGTATCATTTCTCTCTGGTGATGTTGATATCATACCCACTTTTGTCTGGGTAATCTCTTCAATCATACGTACATAATCTTGGGCTTCAACAGGGAGCTCTTCAAAAGTTCGAGCACCTTCAGATTTTTCCCAGCCTTTAAAAGTTTTATAGATCGGTGTAACGTTTTCAAGATCAGACGGTAGATAATCGATCGCTTCGCCATTAAGTTCATACGCCACACAGACTTTTATCTCTTTAAAGCCATCAAGAACATCGAGCTTCATCAAGGAGAGTTCATCACAGCCATTAAGACGACTCGCATAACGACATGCTACCGCATCAAACCAGCCGCAACGTCGTGCACGTCCTGTTGTTGTTCCAAATTCATGACCTTGTTTACCCAAACGTTTGCCATCTTCGCCCATATCCTCACTAGGAAAAGGTCCATTTCCGACACGAGTACAGTAAGCTTTTACAATTCCCGTCACCTTTGCAATATCTTTTGGATTAATACCTAAACCTGTACACGCACCCGCACTCACTGTTGATGAAGAGGTAACATAGGGGTACGTTCCATGATCAATATCAAGCATCGTTCCTTGAGCACCTTCAAGGAGAATTTTCTGATCACTATCAAGTGCTTTCCAGACCATGTTAGTGGTATTAGTAATAAAAGCTCCCAACTTTGACTTATAGCCTTTAAGCTCTTCTAAAAGTTCTTTATCATCTGGAGTTTCAATCTCTAAGACATCAAAAATAGCACGATTTTGAGCAAAATATTCTAAGATCAAAGCAGAAAGTTTTTCTGGATTTAAAAGCTCACCTACACGTACGCCCACACGATTAATCTTGTCAGAATATGCTGGTCCAATGCCTTTACCCGTAGTACCAATCGCTTTATCGCCCTTAAGACGTTCACGAGCTTGATCAATAAGGGCATGATAACGAAGATTTAAATGCGCTTTATCTGAGATAAAAAGACGCCCCTCTAGGTCATCAAACTGCTCCATCTCTTTGATAATAGACTCAGGTGAAAGCACCACGCCATTACCAATAATATTGATGGCTTTAGGATTAAGCACACCCGATGGAATAAGGTGCAAGGCATATCGCACACCGTTGACCCAGATTGTGTGACCTGCATTATGTCCACCTTGAGAACGACATACCATGTCATACTTTTGCGCCAACATATCAACGATTTTACCTTTACCCTCATCGCCCCACTGGACGCCTACAATTAAATCTGCTTTACGACTCGGCATTTAGTGCCTCCCTACATTGAACTTTAGCTCTTATCATTTTATTCCTTAACTCAGCGCTTCAACTAATGTGTCTGTATAAATTGCAAAACCTACTGATGTCACATCATCATTATGGTAACGTCCGCCTCGTGCATAAATCTCATTATCTTTAATCACTCTAAAAAAGAGCTCATCATAATAGAGCATTTTGGCATAATACATCGGTGTAATAACAACATTTTTATAAGAAATTTCGCTACAAAGCTCTTTGATTTTTTCAAGTTCAACTTTGATCTCATCAGGAACAACTGCAATAACCTCATCAATCTGCTCAACATGATGCAGATACACAAGCTTCGTTAACCACTCAATATCATAAGCTAAAAACTGCTCAATATTAACATGCCTAAACGCATCCATACTAATATCTAAGAGCTTTGAAACCTTATGAGGAATATTGATATTGGCAATTTGAAGAAGCGGCTGAAGCTCTAAAGCATTCAAGATTTTCATACTTTCATTGAGTACTGCACTTACTTTTGGCTCATCAATATATTCTACACCAACTTGGTACTGCTCACACGAGGGATAACGATATACAGGTTGGATATAAAACCACTTTTTGTGCGTGGTATTGCGCCCTAAACGCTTGTTAATAATACGTACGACGTCAATCGTCGAATCCGCACGCAGACTCATGTTGTGATTTGCCACATCATTCACACGTACCAATTCACGTTCATCAGAGATGCTCTGATGTTGATGGTATGAAAAAAGTGGTGTCACAATCTCTTCGAAGCCCGACTTATTCAACACATCACTTGCAACACGCTCAATATCACGTTTTTTCTTTGCGGTTTCCCCAAAATAGAGTTTACTTCCCGTAGGAATTTCATGTTCAAAAATCATAAGTTAAAAAATACCTGATTAAAAATTTTATTTGCTGTAGCGTCATAGTTACGACGTCCCAGTTTATCTAGAGCTAACTCCACTGCATTGACGACCCAAGCCGACTCATAGGTCGGTATCAAGCCCATCTGATTGATACGAAATATCTTACCTTTGAGATGATCTTGCCCTCCCGCAACATTGACCTTATAATCACTCTTAAGGATGTTACGAATCTCTGAAGCATGTTCATCATCAATTGTCGTCATTGAAGAGGCAGGTGTCTCAGGATAGATATGAAGGCCTATCGCTTTGAGTGCTTCTCGTGTTGCCTTAGCACGACGCGCGGTCTCATCATACAAGACTTCAAGACCTCCTTGGGCATCAATCTCATTTAAAATGGCTTCCGTACCGAT
The DNA here is from genome assembly GCA_034659135.1 of Campylobacterota bacterium. GTDB lineage: Bacteria > Campylobacterota > Campylobacteria > Campylobacterales > Sulfurimonadaceae > S010-53. Next base: position 20,770 of record JAYEGP010000017.1, on the reverse strand, counting down.
CACCAAAGTGGTAGCCGCAGTCCATGCCGTTGTATTTTGACGCTGTTTTTTAATCTCTGTCGCAAGATTAAAATAGTAACCTTTACCCTCGCCTATCTTCTCTATCGCCGCTTCACTCAGACCCACAATAGCGAGTCCAGGAGGAAGCATCATAGCCTTTTGACTTCCTGCAATCAAGGCATCAATATTGCTAACATCAATTTTTTCAACACCTACGGCCGTAATACCATCAGCGATAATCATAATCTTAGGATTAATACTCTTTGCCAGAGCAGCAATCGCTTCGACAGGATGACGTAAGCCACCAGCACTTTCACTGATCTGTATGGCGATCGCATCGATATTTGGATTTTCTCTTAGGGCATTCTCAACATCACTTAGCGACGCTGGAGTATTCCATTCATATTTTAATTCCACACTTTTCAAGCCATTAGCTTGTGCTATTTTTCCAAAACGCTCTCCGAATTTACCGGCATTAACATTGAGTAAGGTGTCATGGGAGAGATTTGTTACCGCTGACTCCATCGCACCGGTACCGGTTGATGCCAGCATCACCACCTCATCCATCCCAAAAAGTTTAAACAACTGTTTACGCGTCTTTTCAAAAATCGCTTCAAATTCTGGTGTACGATGATGTATCGTCACATCAGCCATTGCTTTGCGTACATTTTCAGGAACAGGAGTCGGTCCGGGAGTAAAAAGAAGCATTTAGTAGTACCTTAATATAAAATCAAACCGCGTATTATACCTAAGCGATGGTTAGGAGTGGATTAAACTTAAAATATAGCGATTTTTAGATATACTTGATTATAGAAAGATATTGCGTTAAATGACAAAATAAAATCAATAACTACGATTAGGTATAAATTATGGCAGGTATAGAAGTAGAATCAAATCAAATGCGACGCTCTCATCGTGTCAATGTGCCCATTCATGCAATCATCGACAAGACACTTTATACATGTAAAGACTGGTCTTTAACTGGAATTGGCGTCAGTGAACTCAAAGAAGAGTATACTCCCGATAGTATTATTGAAGCATCACTACTATTAAAATTCACCGAAGCACGACTAGAGATTCCCGTGAACTTAAAATTCAGAGCTTCTCGAAATGGCATTAGTGGCTTTGAGTTTGTAGATCTTTCTGAATCAAACAGAAGAGTCCTACGTGAGTATCTTGAGCTTTCGATTGAAGGCCGTCTTGAAAATGCTGATGGACTTTTAAGTATCTATAACGAACCTATTATTGACTCCCCTATAAAAGAGTCTGTAACGCTGAGTGATGCTGAAGAGACAAAACTGAGTCATGCTTACAAGAAAAGAGCCGGTCTCTACATGGGTCTTGGAGTCATGTTATTTTTCTTAATCATAACGACAATTTATTACAATGTTCAGTATGTCTATCGTTCTATCGGGGTAATCTCAGGAAATTTCATCAAAATATCGCCCACTGTTTCTGGAAAGATTAGTAAAATCAATGTTAAAGTTGGCGATCGTGTTGAGCCTAACACCTTACTTTTTGAACTGGATGAAAATGCTGTTATCGATAAAATTGACATTATCGATGAGAAATTGAACCTACTCAATGGTGATATCAAAACGACTACAAACACTACTCTAGTGAATCTGCTTCACTCAGATTATAAAGAGAGCTCAAATAAATATAAAAAAATGAATGAACTCTATTCTAGACATATGGTGACATCAACAGAGCTTTTACGTGTTAAAGAGAAATACCAGCGTGATAAAGTACGCTATCTTCAAGAACAAGACAAATACGCATCTCGCAACAACAGCCGTTCAATTTTAGCGCTTAAGACAGAGATGGAGTTACGTAAAGCAGAGCTTTTAAATACACTGCGCTACCTACGAGTGTCTGCAGATAATCACGGGAGCATTTATGCCATTAAATCGAATATAGGGAATCATGTAGGTTCCGGCGACGAAGTCGTTGTTCTTCAAACCAATGATCAACCTTATGTGGTATGTAAAGTCTACAGAGAAGAGGCGCTCTCCATTCAAACAGGTATGAAAGCAGAAGTGTACATCCCAAGTTTAGATCAGACCGTACTCGCATCTGTGGAGACATTAGGAAACCTCTCTATTAATACCGAATCAATGATTTCTAATGAAGTGAGTCTTAGAGAGGTGACCGTGAAATTAAGTTTTATCGAACCCATTCACTCTTTACCGCTAAATGAGCGGGTTAAAATTTGGTTTTATAAGCCATTATTGGGATAAGATGCGCTTACGCTACGGACGCTCATACGCGTTAAAGACATTAATCCTCCCTACTATTGTTTATGTGAGTATTGCCTCCATAGTCCTATATGTCATGTGGCCCTATATCTATTATGCAAAGAATGAGACCATTATTATGATTGGTCTTTTTGCACTCTGGCGTTATGGATGGCTCGTTCTTAACGCAACAAGAGCATTTATTTATGGACGTTTTGCCTACCCACTTCTACAAAAAAAGATCAAAAAACTCGATGAAAATATTAAATATCCTGAACATATCTATTTTTTAATTCCTTCTTACAAAGAAGAAGATTGGGTCAGTATTGAAACCTTTAAATCTATTTTCAATGAGCTACTGACTATACCCTCCCACGCCACCATTATTGTGGCAACAAGCGGTGATCCTAAAGAAGACAGTATTATCCAAGATCTCTACCAAGGTCATATGGTACGCGATAAGGTTACGCTTGTGTTTCAACATCAAAAAGAGGGAAAACGTATCGCTATGGGACATGGTCTGCGTTCCATATCAAGACGTTATTTAAAAAATGATGCGGATATTCATAGTGTCACCTTTTTTATGGATGGCGACAGTTATCTTGAAAAAGGATTTTTTCAAAAAGTACTTCCCCATTTTGCCATCGACTCTAAACTCGGTGCTATCACAACAAACGAAGCGGCGTTCATTCATACCAACTCAAACTGGTACAAAGACTGGTTTAACTTAAAATTTGGCCAACGCCACCTCCTTTTCCAATCGCATTCACTCTCAAAAAAAGTACTCACCTTGACGGGACGTTTATCGGCTTATCGAACCAGACTTGTCATTCAGGATGACTTTATCAATACCCTCGAAAATGATATTATCACTACAGTTATGCATGGAAAATTTCGTTTTTTAATGGGTGATGATAAAACAACATGGTTCATGTTACTTAAAAAAGGGTGGAATATGCGCTATCTTCCTGATGCACTTTGCTACTCTTTAGAGAGTCGTGACGCCGACTTTATTGCTTTAAGTCGTTCTCTACCCTATCGTTGGTACGGTAATACCTTGCGTAATAGTAATCGTGCTTTAGCACTTGGTCCTAAACATATCGGTTTTTTTATTTGGTGGGCGATTTTAGATCAACGCATCTCAATGTGGACCTCCCTTGTCGGTCTAAGTGGCGCCATTATCTTGGGACTATTTAAAGCTTTTTACTATTTTCTTTTTTATATTTCTTGGGTCTTATTTGTCCGCTCTATGCAGATTGCCGCTCTTGCATACAATGGACATCTTGTATCGCTCAGGACCTTACCCCTTATGCTTTATGGTCAATGGATTGGATCAACAGTTAAAATCAAGGCGCTTTTTAATCTCTCTGATCAAAAATGGTCAAAAGGAAATGAGACACAAGATAGTGATGATTCGGTTGCACGAGTCAAGCACCCTTTGCGTGATGTCATGCCTGATGCTATGATGCTTGGAAGCTATCTACTTTTTATCTATATCTTATTGCTTTCACATGAAGCCCTAGCGTTTCCAGATATTGACCTCATTGAGACCAAGCCACAATCATCTCAAAATAACTATGAGTATAAAGCCCTTGAATATGGAGTTATTCCTGATGATGGCAAAGATGATGCTAAAGCCATTAATACACTTTTACAACAGTGTGATCCAAAGCGTTTATGCCAGATTGTATTACCCAAGGGCAGAATTGATCTGTATGAATCCATCACTATTAGAAGAGATCATGTGATTTTAGAAGGTGCCGGAGAAAATCTGACACAGATCATTTCACATCTCAAGACAGAAGATATTGCTGCGATCTATATCAAGGGGGAACGTGGTAAAAAAGTGGGTACGCTTAAGGCTCCCATAGAATATAATGATAGTATCATTGAAGCACAACTTAGCATCAAAGAACCCAACTGGTTATTAATTCGAACGCCCAATGATGCACAATTTTTCAATCAGATTCACTCTCAAGTATGGAGAAAACAGTACCCTTATTTACGCCAACAGATCGTTCACGTTTCACACTATAGACACCATGCAAACCTCCTTATGACAGCACATGCAATCAGTACCGCTTTTCCTCGTAAGAACAGTGAAATATGGGAGCTTGATATGATTGAAGATATTGAATTACGTCACTTTACTATTGCACACAATATTCCGGGTGCTCATATTCAAGATGTTCAATATAAATATGAAAATCTCTATAATGATCATCGCGTTGATATGATACGTTTTGAATATGCTGCTAACGTCAAAGCCCATAATCTTAAGATACTCAATAGCGGTAGACACCCTATTATGATGGAATATGTTTTTCATGCTGATTTAAGTCATCTTTACATCAACGGCGCATGGAACAAAGGAAAAAAAGGCAATGGATATGTACGTATTTCACGAACATTCAACTCCATATTACACCACAGCACCATTAAAAATATCAGACATATAACACTGCAGTGGAGTAGCGCAGACAACCTTCTGCAGTATCTAGAACTTCAAAATGCAGATATTAATTTTCACGGGGGATATTCTCATGATAATACGGTAAAAAATATAAGCATTCAATCAAGTCCAGAGCATCTCTGGAAGCCTATAACATACACCCCCATTAATGCGCACTACGCCCCTCCCGATGGTCCACGTAATCAGGTAATGCATATTCAAGAAGGTCGCTAAGTTTACTGTTTTTACTTAAAAACAAAATCTCTATCAGAGTCTTATAGCTTTCAAAACGTGCCAGCTGAATCTGTAATCTTTTGTCATGAAAATCAAGAGCTAGTTTACGTTCTTGCTCTATACTCTGCTCAATCAGATCACCATACCCCAAATCTCGAATATTTTGTAAAGAGTCAAGATGTGTTGCAATACGTTTCAACTGCTCTTTTTGACGTTTTAAATGATTTTGAGAATAATGAAAATGTGCCATAAAACGATTAAGCTGATCTCGTTTTTGACGTTCGAGAAGTTTGGATTCCTCTTGAAGTAGTTGAGTCTGGATTCTCTGTATCTGCACGCTATTATCATCATAGGATGCTATAGGAATCTTAGCATCCACACCAACAATAGTCTGGTTTTGAGAGACATACATTTTACGCTGCCCTACATAGAGATTTAAACGCAGTTTATCACTCCACTTTGTACGAAAATCCTCTTTTTTAGCCAAGGCCTCATAAAAATCTTTATCCGTACTGTTATGGCTTAAATCTTCTAAAAGTTCACGATCTTCTTTAAGTTTTACATACTCTATCTGATTTAACAGCTCCCATAGTTTTTGCGGTATTTTCAATAGCGTCAAATAACGGTATTGCGAAAGTGTCTCTTTTGTTTTCTCCAACTCAAAAATAAACATGTCATAGCTAAACTGCGTAATCATACGAGCATTGTAACGCTCTTTTTCTACCGTAAGATAGCCCTCTTGAAGTTTCAATTTTTCGATATTATGATGTGATATTACTGCGTTGATATAGTTATCTATTTTACGCATTACATCTGTTTTAGATAAGGCATTCACCTGATTGAGTGTACGATACATGGCTATGGTCTTATCAAGTTCATCTTTTTTCTCATTTTGCTGAGCATGAAAATAACCCTGATCATAAATATCCCACTCCAGACGTATATCATAAGCTGCATCGTTATTTAACGTATCCCAAGCGGTATTGGTTTTAAGATAGAGTCCATTAAAGCTCTCATCTTTTTTTTCTAACATACCTGATTTAACATGTCTATTATGACTGGTATCAAGATCAATATTACGTTTTTTGCTTATTAGACTTTTATCAATAAAACCTTGTGAAGGAATAGAAGTATCATCAATGAAACGATATTTTTTTTCACTGCTCAAGGCTCTCTTTTTAAGATCAGGAATCTGCTTTACATGTAAGCTCTTTGGCTCTTGTATTGTTTGACTTTTAGAAAGGTAGCGTACTAAACGAGCAGATGGGTAGTGTTGTTGTATCAGGGACAACACCACTTCTGCATCACTCTCATTTTCAAAAGTACCACTGCGCAGTATCAACTTGTGATCTTGATATACACGTTCACTCAGAGGTATGGTATTTAGAATTTTTTGTATCTCTTTTTCATTATGCAAGGTCTCATTAGGAGAAAATTCTATAATTTCTATCCCAAAATAATATCTCTCTTGGGGGATAAATTCAGTAACTTTAGCTACATCTTGAATAATTTTTGAGACCTTTTTATCTTCTATAAAAGCAAAATCAAAAACTCCTTTATACTTTTTATAGTTATTATTATCTACAATTTTTGCATCGGGATAACGAGATTGAGTCAAAGGCAGTAACATTTGTGCCATTTTCTTCTGCTTAAAACTTCCTGTACATAGTGATACAAGATCCATCGTGTCTAAATATGATGGTGCGGGAATATCTGATAATATTGTTGTCACCGTTAATCGATCTGCAGACACATAGCCATCCACAAGAGGATATTCGGCGACTTTAATACAGTAATCAGCAGATAAAACAGATATACTCATACTGATACACATAGCCATAATATTAAACTTCACATCAAACTCCTAAAATTTCACTCTATGTAGGGCACCTCTAAAAACCCTAGTAACCCTCAGAGGGAAAAAGAAGTATGAGATTTGACTTTTCTTTCTTTGAGTCATAGCCGTAGCTATGGCGATAAGAAAAAAAGACAAAGATTGTGCTTCTTTTTCCCTCCCGTAGGGCGATGATGAGAAACACATACTCTGCGTTAGTCATTGACGCCATAGCTACGGCTATGACTTACAATGACTGCCTTGATTATGAATTTCTCATCATCGCTGAGGATTACTAGGGTTTTTAGAGGTGCCCTGTAATACTTTGGTTGATTATATCTTTTTATCATTTAACAATGTTAGACGAGATTTATTATATAATCCTCAAATATATCTTAGAGGTGCCCTTTATTTAAAGACGGATACTTTTAAGATATAATTTTTAGATAATATTGCATTAGCTAAAATCATAACACATATCATATTATGAATATTAATTTACTCTGTAATAATCAAAGGTTTTTTTGTGACAATAAAAATTTTCTTCTTCATCATGGTCAGCATACCATTATGGGCTAATCAATGCATTCAAGTACTGACACTAGACCGATTTGAACCTAATCGTATCCCCTATAAGATTGCCTCAATACTTCAAACTTTTGATGATGCAAGAGTAGAACGACGTGGTTCGTATTTAGTACTTCGTGTGGGTGATTATGCAACAACATCTCAAGCACTCACGCAGATCGATGCTGTTCGTGCATTTTATCATGATGCGTATATCCGTAGATGCGACATCGAACCCTCAAAGATTATTTATCCAAAATCACAAGACACTAGCTTTCGTGAACCTATGATTCCCGTAACACAAGCTAAAGCGATACAACAAAACGATACGCCATCAAAAATAATTCCTATAGAAAAAATAGTACCCCAAAGCACAGTGCACCCACAACAAAATAGCCTCAACACGCTTTGGCAAGATTGTCAAAAATGTTTTGCTCCAATCTATCTTGAAGAGGAAGAAGAGCCACAAATACGAAAAAAATCTATTCAAGAAAAAGCACAACCAGCACCAATACAGCCTCAACAAAAGAGTGACAACACCTTCTGGATTGAAGCCGTAGATAAGACAATAGATGATAAAAAAAATAGTAGAAATCTAGATTATTACGACCCAACAATTTACCCTAAAATAAAACAAGATATGATTCCCTAATGAATTTTACACACTACTTTGATCAATTCATTCACGCTATATTTGATAATATCATCATGCGTTGGCTAATACTTGCTTTCGTTGCGTTTGCACTGTATATTTTAATCAGCTCTCATTATATTATTGATGTTCAGTATGTCATAGGTTATGGTAGTGCACTTTTTTTACTGCTTGTCTTACAATTTAAAAAGACTCCAGAATTTTTAAAATTAGTTGTAAAACTTTTAGCCGTTGTTGTCGTTATGCGTTACATGTACTGGCGTACTTTCGACTCATTAATCTACGAAGGTTTTTTTGATTATATTGGTGCTCTATTGCTTTATGGTGCTGAAGTGGTCGCGGTTATCATCTATCTTTTAGGAATCTTCACATCACTAAGCCTTCTAAAACGCGAACCCGTTGAACTGATAGAATATGATGATTCAGAATATCTTCATGTAGATGTATTAATTCCAACTTACAATGAGCCTTATAAGATCATTGAAAATACGGTACTCGCTGCATTAGCCTTTGATTATCCTGACGATAAATTCAAAGTTTTTCTTTGTGATGATGGTGGAACCGATCAAAAATGTAACGATTCTGACCCCGCAAAAGCACAAGAAGCTATTGACAGAAAAGAGTATCTTAAGAAATTCTGTGATCTCGTTGGTGCTATCTATCTCACCCGTCCCAAAAATGAGAGTGCAAAAGCGGGTAATTTAAATTCGGCTCTCTCTTCAGCAAAAGGCGATATCATATTGATTTTAGATACCGATCACGTCCCGGCAAAACAGTTTTTACAACGAAGTGTCGGCTGGTTTTTAAAAGACGAAAAGATGTTCTTAGTACAGACGCCTCACGCTTTTTATAATGCAGATCCAATTGAGCGCAATCTTAAAATGTTTGGTACTGCTATCAGTGAAAATGATATGTTTTACCGTTATATCCAACTCGGTCATGACTTTTGGGAAAGTTCATTTTTTTGTGGTTCTGCCGCACTTTTACGTCGAAAGTACATTGATGAACTTGGTGGTATTGCAGGAGAGACCATTACTGAAGATGCTGAAACTGCAATCAAACTCCATGACCGTGGTTATAAAAGTGCTTATATTCATGAGCCTATGGTACGCGGACTTCATGCAGAAAATTTTGCAGCACTTGTCGTACAGAGAATACGCTGGACCCAGGGTATGGTTCAAATCTTCATGCTTAAAAACCCTTTTCTATCAAAAAAACTTAAATGGCATCAAAAGCTAAGTTATCTTAGTGCCAGTTTCTTCTGGTTTTTTGCCTTTTCGCGTGTAGTCTTCTATTTTGCACCATTAATGTACCTCTTTTTTGGTCTTCGAATTTATAATGCCAACAGTACTGAGATGCTTGCCTATGTTGTCCCGCACATGGCTGTTGCGATTATGATGTCATACTTTTTATACGCTAAAGTGCGTAATCCTTTTTTCTCCGAACTTTATGAGACGGTACTCTCTTTTTTCACACTTCCCGCTATCTTTGAAACCATAAGAAATCCAAGAGAACCTACATTTAACGTAACACCAAAAGGAGAAGATATCACTCAAACACGTGTAAGTGAGTTTGCTATTCCTTTTGTTGTGATGTTTATCTTTGTTTCACTAGGATTTGTTGCAGGTCTTGTACGATGGTTTTACTATCCCGAAGACATCTATATTATCTTGATGACAGAAGCATGGAATTTAATGAATTTCCTTCTCTTAATTTCAGCCATAGCGGTGACAAGTGAAAAAGGTGATATTCGTAAAACTATTCGTGTCTTGATGAATAAAGATTGCACGATGTGGATTGGTGATCAAGCCATTAAAGGAAAAATTGTCGATATCAGTGAAGGTGGTGCAAGTATCGAGCCTATTGACAAGGAGGGAAAAGAGGCTCTATTTAAAGAGGCAACTGATGTTAAGATTGAACTTCCTGATGTTGATGGAAAACTTTTTCACATTCCTGTTGTATTCTTACGTTCATTTGGATGGGGAAAAACTCTAATTTTCAATTTTGACGATATCAAAGATGAGATAGCCATTCGACAAAAGCTTATCTTACTCATTTATGGTAACAGCACCGTTTGGGAAGAGTTTGAAGAGGGGCATAAAGTGATGAATCCTTTACAAAGTTTCTATTACATAGTAAAACAGAGTGTTAAAAATGCACTCTTTAAAGAGGCTTTTGCCTTAACATTTTTATATTTTAAAAATCTACTACTTATGCGAAAGGGGATGTAATGCGTTGGCTTGTTTTACTGCTTATACTACACAGTTTTATTTTTGGGGAGGAGATAGAAAAATATAATCCTATCCAAACCACATACCTTAAAGATGGATCATTAAAGGTGAAAGTTGCCTTTAATTATCTCGACTCCAGTCTGAACATACAACGAATTCGTGGTACTGATGGTATCCATACGATTAAGTTTCCACTTCCTGGAAACTGGGAAGTCATAGACGCTAAAGGCTATCTGAAATATGACTCCTCTATTTTATTACTCAAAGATCACTCTGCGGGCGTTATCCTTTTAAATAATGCCTTACTATCACAATTCAAGCTCTTTGAGAAGACAAAAACAGGTGCCAAATTTTCAATCGAACCTGAACTCTTAGTGGAACACAATACACTTAGCCTAGAGATGATTCAGCACTATACTCATGAGTGTGAAGACGGTTCGAGTTCAGAACTTTGGACCGATGTAGATTTGAAAAAAAGTTACCTAGAATTTCATGTCAGAATCAAAGCGATCCCTGAAGAGATTCGCTCTGTCGCGACGCATGTACTCGATGACAAGCAGTATACTGTTGCCCCAATAAACTATGTTTTATCACAAAAACCAACTGATGAAGAGTTACGCCACTATACACTTTTTACAGGTGCAGCAGCCAATCAACTCCAATACCGTCTTGCACCCATTACCGCCTCGTATCAGATCAATCCAAAAACCCATAATGTTTTCATTGGTTCAAGAGAAAAAGCATTAAACTTATTAAATGCGCTCTCTATTACAGCTCCCTCAAAAGTTTCTCACGATATTAATGTCATCAGAAATCCAATGGCAATGGATAAAGCGATTATCTTAATCACTCCTGAAGAGAGCGACGCTATTGATGAAACCCTCTACGCTTTATATAAAAATGATCTTTCTATGTACCGCAGACAAGGCCTTAATATCGATTCTGTATTAATTCCAGAACCTGCTTTAGCCTACACGGCAAAAGATTATATCCCCGTAGGTGAAAAGATCTTTTTCAAAGAGCTAGGCTACAAAACCACTACGCTAAAAGGGTGGTATCCTCCAGTTGTCTCTTTAGACTTTAAAGTCTATCCTGATCACTATTTTGATGATAAAGACCGCATCGACACCCATTTAAATTATGTCTTTCCAACGACGGTACACAGAGACTCTGTTGTCAATATCTTCTTAAATGAGAAGTTTGCCAAGCAGGTAGATATTATGGAAGCGGCAGAACATACCAGCTCACTCTCTTTACGTGCTGGAGAACTCTTTAACTGGACTGATTATAGTGGACTTCCTGCTTATCTTGTTAACAAAGGTTTCAATAATTTACGTTTTAACTTGTCATTAGTTCCTGATAAAAAAGGCCACTGTGAAATCTTCAATACAGAGAATCTCGTAGCGATGATTTTAGACAATTCATATCTTATTCTTCCTGATTCAAAAAGATGGATTGAAATGCCTTATATGCAGTATGTCGGTATGTCAACGTATCCTTACTCCATCTATCCTGATCTTCAAGATACGCAGCTGCTCTTAACACGCTCTGATCCTAAAACCGTAGCATCAGCAATGAATTTTATGTTCTTTATCACACAAGAGATGAGAGATTTTCCCTCTTATGTGAGTATCAGCAGAGATATGCAAAATGCGGACACACAAAAACATCTCGTAGTCTTTGGTTCTATTCATGATGAAATCTTGCAAAGCTTAAGTGAAGAAGCACCTGTCTCATTTTTAGGAACACATATGCATCGTCCTTATCCTTTTGTTAAACGCTTTGTAGAATACAAAAGTATCTTAGACGATGACCGTACTATTAAACATCGTTTTATGAATCGGATGCATGAGACGAACCAGCTTGACAGTGCTATTATGATGCAAGAGTATCGCTCACCATTTAACTCTGACAAAACAGTACTCATGTTCAGTGCTGAAAATGGTCCATCGCTCTATAATGGGGTCACTTCACTGCTACAATATAAAAATCGTCAATATATTCAAGGAGATGCACTCATCTATGATCCGATATCTGAAGAGGGTATCGCTTATAATATAAAACAAAAATATATCATTACTGATATGAACTGGCTAGATCATATCAGTTTAATTGTAAGTGAAAATCCAATCCGTTATTTCTTTGTATTATTCATATTGCTCCTATTAGCAGCCTGGTTAGTTCGCAGATTACTTTTAGAATTTAAACGACGAAATCATAAAGATGTTGATTAATTTGAAAGCCCTTGTACTTATCATTATGATGACATCAGCACTATTTTCTTCTACACCTGATAGTGAGGTGTGGAACACCTATAAGAAAAACTTTTTGCAAAATGATGGCCGTATTATTGATTTTAAAAATGCAGATATTACGCACACTGAAGGTATTGGATATGCCCTCTATTTTTCCTATGTCTTTAATGATAAAGAGAGCTTTGAACGCATTCATCAATGGTACCATAACAACATCAAATTTAATGAGCATAAACTTCCCGGATGGAAATGGGGAAAAGCAGAAGACGGCACGTGGAAAATGCTAGATAAAAACAGTGCGAGTGATAGTAACTTATGGATTGCCCATGCTCTTTTATTAATGTATGAACGCCATAATCATCACGCCTATAAAGATGAAGCCTTGACACTTCTTAACGCAATTAAAACGCATCAAATAAAATCTGTATCGCGTCAATTATTTTTACTTCCGGGTGAAAAAGGATTTGAAAATCAAGAGACATTAAGATTAAATCTCTCCTATCTTATTTTTGAGACTTTTGAGCACTTTAAGACCTATGACAAAGATCCTATCTGGCAGTCACTCATTGAGAGTAGTCAAAACCAGCTAATGCATATGCGTTTTTCTGCTTTAGCACTCAATCCTGATTGGCTCATCTACAACACAAAAAATAAAACTTCCACATTAGAGCTAGATAATGCCATGTTTAGTTATGATGCGATACGTATTCCCTTAAATATTATTCGCAGTTCTTTAAGTCACAAAGAGAAGGTAGTATTACTGCAGCCTTACA
>JAYEGP010000017.1:0-7435 GCA_034659135.1 Campylobacterota bacterium | reverse complement strand
CGTCGTATTGACCTTATCATTGCTCAAGTTAGTCAAGCATCACAAGAGGGAGACTACGAAAAAGCCAAAAATATTTTAAAAGATAATGAGACAAAATACCCAAGTTTGAAAAAACGCCATATTGATATTCTCATTGCTCAAGCCAGTCAAGCAGCGCAAGATGGAGATTACGAAAAAGCCAAAAATATTTTAAAAGATCAAAAATCAAGCAAAGTTGACAAAGCACGCTTTGAAACAGATTATGTACATGCCTTAGCTTTGCGAAAGGAAGACAAAGATGTTGAAGCTATACGATTGATGCTACCCTATCTAAACATTAAGACAAAGGCAGACCGTTTTATTGAAGAAATTGCCCTTAAGCGTGCAGGTGATTATCTAAAGCGAAAAGATTATGATATGGCAAAACAGCTTTTGAAGCCATTTTTATCTTCTTCGCAGCACTCTAAAAAACTTTATTCACAAATTTCTATACAGGAGCGTTTAGATCTTGCATGGTCGACTCTTGAAGAAGATCCAAAAAAATCCTTATCGCTTTTTGAGACATCATGTGCCTTGCAGCGCTCAAATATCTGCCTTGAAGGTATCATGTATGCCTCTTACAATTTACACTATTTTTCAAAATCATCATCTATAGCTCAAGAACTCTATTTTCATACTAAAGATCAAAAAGCAGTCAAAGTGGCACTACAATCAGCCATTAAGATGAATGATTTTAAACGTGCTTCATTTTGGTACAACAAACTCATAGAAAAAGATCCTGCTTTTGATCCGAATAAAATAGCGGCTATGCTTCAAGTCGAAAGTGCTATTAAAGCTCAAGAGTATCATAATGCTTTACAGATGGTATCGTACCTTAGTGCTTTACATCCGAACGATAGTGATGTACTTCAAAAAAAGATCGAAGTGCTCCTCTATTTAAAAGCTTATGATGATGTCGAAGAAAATCTAACTCTTTTAATGAAGATAGACCCTCTAAACCGTTATGCATTTAGCATTAAAGCGTCTCTACTCTCTCGTCAACATGAGTGCCACAAAGCACTTGTTTACTTTGAGAAACTTGAAACACTAGAAGCCTATGAACTTAACCCTTATTTAGAGTGTAGTGCAAGAGTCGCAATTGATGAGCATAACTATAACCGTGCCGCTGTGATGATAGAGAGCCTTGATACTAATCAGACAAAGAGTGGACTCTATACCCTTATGGCACAATCTTATGAATCTCATCACAATAGAGATGCGCTGCGTGCCTATAAAAAAGCACTCTTTTATGATTCTGAGAACTTCGATCTTATGGCACTCTATCTCTATCGTTTAAAAGACGCAGAAGATGATGCTAATTTTGAGTCCACTATGCAGTATGCAAAAGAACATTTTCATGAAAATAAAAATTTAGAAGTCTTGCAAACAATTGAAAATGAATACGAGCAATCTCGTCTTAACAGCTATTACAAGAATGAACGTTTCGGCTTATGTTATCGCTATGGAAGTATTGTATTAGAGGGTAAAAATGACCATGGCCTCGAACGTATGCATGCATGGTGTGCTTATTATATAAAAGAGTATGAACAGGCTGAAAAACTCTTTGGGACACTAAATCTCAAATATGGCCAAAATGTTGAAGATACCTACGCATTTGCTTTAAGTGCTTATGCTAATAATGATCATATCATTGCTATCGATGCCTTAACTCGGATTGAAGATCAACTTGATGAAGAACAGCGGCTTAAAGTAGCACAGCTTTATATGAACCTTGATGCTCAAAATAGAGCTAAGGCCATACTCAAAGATATGCCAGAAAACAGAGAGCGCAAGAGACTGCTTCGTGCCATTAATAAAAGCAATCACTACACAAAGACCACCGATAATGTCTCAGCAGGTCTTCACTACATACGTCGCAGTGGGACTGAGGGACTACACTGGTTTGAGCAGTACATTCTTCCTGTCGATGTCAATCTTTACAGCGACCCTTCTATCCACTGGTACCTTCATAGTGATGTTCTCTATCTCTATGATGGTTTTTTAGCTGATAGCAATGGAACGTATTTAGACTTTGGATTAGGTGAGACAAATCAAAGAGATGACATCTCTAGTGATATTGGCTTTATGCCAAAAATTGGTATGCAGACTTCATTTCTTGACCTAGAGGTTGGAGCGACCCCACTAGGAGCTAAAATAACGCCTGAGTTAACATGGCTTATATCACTTCATGGAGGCGTTGAAAATTGGGGAGCTCATATCGATTTTTCTCAAAGTTCCATAGATGAAAGTATGCTCTCGTTTGTCGGAGAACGTTCTAGTAAAGACAATTTAGAAGTCAATTGGGGACGTGTGCTCAAACGTGGATTTAAAGCAGGTATTAGCTATGACTCCGAAGTCACTCTAAATTTTGATATCGACTACAACCCATGGATTCATGGTCTTAATGTTATGGACAACAGTGAATTTAAAGGTGTCGCTAGTGCTATGTATCATAGCAGTATTGAATCGCTCTCTTATGCTAACTTTGGTGTACTCTTTGTCTATAATAGTTATGAAAAAAATAGCGACCTCTTTACCTACGGTCATGGTGGCTACTTCAGTCCTCAGGATTTCTGGTTAGGAAGTTTTGTTGCTGATATTGGAGACACTTATGATTCACGCTACTACTGGAAAGCCAAAGGGTCTGTAGGATTTGAAGGATATATCGTTGAAGATGCCCAAAAGTACCCTCTTGGTGACATCAATGATGACGCATTGAGTGGAACAGTAGATGGATACAGCAGTGGAGGGCTAACCTATAAAGTCGCATTGGGAGTAGGTTTTAGAGCAACAGACTCCATTGACTTTATACTCTCAGGTGCATTTGAGAAAATTTATAACTACGAGAAGATGGAACTTGGATTTGCTATGGTCTACTTCTTTAATGAAGACCATAAAGGTTCATTACGAAACTTTCATGCATCACATCGCATTGAAACTACATTAGAATAAGGAAGGAAAAGAGATGAAACGTATATTAAGTATTACTATATTGATAGGAATATTATTAGGAGGATGCAGTACTAAAAGTTTAGTGCCTGTACGTAATTTCACTGATGGTGTTCACACAATCTCTTCAGACCTCTTAGCACAGACTGGGGTGGATATGGTAAAAAACAAAACTATTGTTTTTACCTCAATGGTCGATATTGACAATATGGAACACTCTTCAAAATTTGGCCGTCTTTTTTCAGAATCTTTAATGACAGACTTTAAAATTCGAGGTTGGAGAGTTATTGAATATCGTGGTACCGATATTGTGAGTCGTTCACAAAATGGAGAGTTTATGCTCAACCGGGGGCGTCTTCAAAATATTGATCAAGGTGCCTTGATTCTTGTTGGTACCTATGGGCTGTATAATGGAGATCTTGTTGTTAATACGCGTCTGGTAAGTTCTGATATTAAAGAGCTTGTCTCTGCAGCAAGTGTCACTATCCATGATAGAAATATTGTCGATATGGCTTATACTCATAATCAATTCGATGCTAAAAAGATCGATGAAGCGTATACTATAGATGTAAAGGGTGATGATTGTGATGAAACTGGATATTGCTGGAGGATACTGCCTTGAATGTAACTACTAATCTTTTTATTTTATTTGCTCTACTCTTTCTAGGAGGCTGTAATCACAATAAGGTTTTATCTGAAAAGAGCTATTCAAAAGTGCCATGCGATGTTAATCGTGGTGTAAAAGAGTACTATAACGTCAATGTGGACTATATTTCATTGGCCAATGATGCTATTATCTCTATCTTTAAGACTATTGATACCGTACCTCAAAAAGTTCTTGTTACCGACTTTGTGGATCTGACATCATTAGAGAACTTTTCACGCTTGGGCTATGTCTTTTCCAACAGTATAAAGAACGCGCTTATTCATGAATATAATGTCAATGTCATTGAAGCTGAAGTCTCAAAATATTTTAAAATATCAGGAAATGGTCTGAAAATTTTATCGCGAGATGTTGATAAGATACGTACACAGACCTTTGATGTCAAACGTGTTGTCGTCGGAACCTACACCTATACTGATGAAGAGATTGTATTTTTCGTCAAACTCATCAACCTAGAGAGTGGTATCATTGAGGGTTCTTTTGCTAAGAAACTTCCAATGAACTGTGAAATGATGTATTTACTATCACAACGATAAGGAGTCCTATATGAAATTAAAAATCTTACTATTGCTGACGCTACTTTCTGTAGTATCGCTTCATGCAAGTTTTAACGGTAAAGCTTATGTCAATACGCCATATCTTGATCTCTATTATAAGCCTGTGCAGACAGCACAAAAGAAATCTGCCTATTACAAAAAGGGCCAACTCATTAATATTAATGGATGTAACACGGAAGGTTGGTGTAAAGTAAAAAGTGGCTATGTAAAAGCACATCTATTAAAATTTTCTCATTATAGTAAACAAAAGCTTACTACCTTAAAGCCCTCTAAAACAAAAATAGCTCATGAAGAGATTGATCTCGATTTATATGAACCTAAGATAAAACCTATCATAAAACAGAAACAAGCTTCTAAAACCTCCTTAAATAAAATTAAGGGTGCATTGAAAAATGATAACAACATCACACTTTCAAGCCAAGCTTATGAGACTTATTTTAGACCAAAATCTGATCATTTGCATTTCAAAAAAGGAAAATAATGACTCTGTTTGTTTCCCTATTACTATCTCTGCTACTGCTTAACGGTTGCCAGGATGCTGAAAGTGGAAATAAAATCTTAAGTGATTGTGCAAGCGCTAAAATTAGTTATCCACTTCAAACAGGACAAAAAACTATCTACAGCTATCTCGACATCAATCAAGAAAAATATTTTTATGATGATGGTTATACCCAATATGGTGCTGAGCGACTCTTTTTAAGAAGCAGTAATAACATTGTAGAAGATAAGATCTATGATCTTACCTGGCAAGATGATGTCGCTATGAGTGAGGAAAATCTTACAAGTGCACAAGCGTACTGCGAAAACCTAAGCTTACATAATTTTGGGGACTGGCGTCTTCCTAATATCTATGAACTCATTACACTTATCAATATTGGTTCCTCAACAAATTCTCGTGAAAGTGCCTTTAATAAGATGCCTTATGGTGCTTATTACAGCTCTAATGAACTTAAACAAGCGGGTAAGGTCATGATGATAAATTTTCAAAGGAATGATTTTAATATCACCTTAGAACCGATAGCAATGACACAAACTTCTCCTTATGGCATCTTAATCTCTACACAAGTAGAACCTTATTTTAATAACGATGGTTACCTCGTTAGTGTTAATGAAACATTCATCTATCAAAATGATACCAATACCACGAGTGTTGTCACCAATAAGCAGTATGACATTGATTCTGGACTTCTCATCGGTGAAAACAGTTTTACCAGCGTCCAAGCCAATGATTTTTTTGCAACACCTGTCATTACTCCGACGCAGCGTTATGTAAAATGTGTTCGTGGAGAGGCTCTTGATTTGGGCCATTTTACACGAGATAATCAAAATCACATCGTAACCGATACACAGACGGGAATGATGTGGCAAGATAATTTAGAAGTGGTTAGCACACAAATTCAATGGGGTAAGGCGATCGAGTATTGTCAAAATCTTGAATTAGGAAGCTATAAAGATTGGCGTTTGCCTACTATTACCGAACTCGCTAGCATCGTTAATTATCGTCAAGAGAGCGATTTTGTACTCCATGATGCCTTTCGCAACAGTTGTGCCTGTCGTTATCACTCATCATCAAATACCTGTTATGATTTAGGAACGGGCCTAGGGAGTTGTGAACAGGGAAATTACCAACTCAATACCTGTGGTCCACTTCACCAAAGAACTGAAATAAATATGAAAATCCATGAAAACTCCTATGATATCAACAATACCGAACCCTATTTTCGTGTACGTTGTGTTCGTTGTGGTAGTAAAGGAGCCTCTTAATGACAACGCGTCACCTCTTTCAATCACTGCTATTGATGCTGTTTTTAATGCTATCAGGATGTAATCAGAGTAATACCAGTGAAAGCAGTACTCAACGTGATACAAATTTCACTATTGCACTAGATAGTAAAAAACTTCACGCTTTCACACACACTCCTATAAAAGTTTATACGGATACTCTCTCTGAAGAGATCACTCCAGATGTCAGAATTAAAAGTCATGATCTGAGTATTGCCTATTATGAAAATGGTGAGATTCATACTCAAAATCCTGGTGATACAACACTGACATTAAGCTACCTTGAGCGTGAACAGAACCTAAGCTTACATGTAAAAGAGAACAAACCTTTATATATTCAAGCGAGTAGTAATAAATATTCACTTCATTCTAAACTTAGCGCACTGCTCAGCTGCAACGCTTTTTTTGATGACAATATATCTCAAGACATTACACCCAATGTCCTCTGGAGTGTTGCACCAAAAGAGTATGCCTATATTGATACCAACCAATCCTATCTTTATGCGCTCAAAGAAGGTAATATCACCATTACAGCCAGTTATCAAGGGCTCTCTTCAAGCTTTAATGCCATAGTTTTGAATGCAAACATCGAGGCCCTGAGCCTAAGTGACACCTCTATTAGCTTACATAACAACACATCCCATCAGCTTCAAGCAACACTGCATTATGATGATGGGCTTAAAGAAAATGCAACGACAGATGTCACATGGAAAAGTATCACACCCCAAGTTGTATCCGTTTCACATGAGGGGATGCTCCAAGCACATCAGAGAGGTTCAAGCCATATTGAAGCAACCTATAATGATTTCACTCAAAGTATCCCCGTAGAAGTACTTCACAATAAAATCAATTCCATGCTCATTTCAAATCAGCATGATGCACTTTATCTCTTTCATTTTGATGGGCATAGCATCTCACAATCAGGCTGTTTTGAACTTCTTGCTAGATACGATGATGGCTTAACACAGATGATTGAGCACGATGCACTATGGCAAAGTAGTCATCTTGATATCCTCTCCTTTGGTGATAAAAACTGCTACCAAACCAAAGGGCATGGTGATGTTACCGTCACAGCATCTAAAGATGGTGTGACAAGTACTTTTAAGACCAAGGTTACCTCTAAAGAGCTTATTGATCTGGAGCTTCACACACCCCTAAGTATTTTAGACAAAGGGATGCGCACCACGCTCAATAGCTATGGTATTGATATCCATGGAGATCAGTATAACCTTGCTCAAGAGACATTTTGGTATTCCAATAACCAAGCTATTGCCTCGGTGTTTAATGACGTTTATGCCGGAGAACTCTTTGCTAGAAATACCGGTGATGTTCGCATACAGACCCAATTAGCATCGATGCAAAGATCTATTGACCTTAAAATCGATACTGCTGCTCTTGTAAGTTTAGAGATCATTCCCGATATTAATGAATCACTTCCTCAAGGCTATGAAAAAAACCTTAAAGT
>JAYEGP010000016.1:0-6504 GCA_034659135.1 Campylobacterota bacterium | reverse complement strand
CTTCTGATCTACTGCCTCAACGTCGTTGGGATCGTGACAGTTATGCCGAAGTCATTCATAAAACCTTAGACTACAATGAGGATGTGATTGTTTTACTTACTGGTGCTCCCGCTGAATTTGAAGGAGCAAGTAAACTGGCCAACAGCGTTAATGATCCCCGCTGTATCAACTTTGCCGGTGGTGTCAAGTTTTTACAACTACCTCACCTTTACTCTGTCTCTGCCTTTATGATCACCAATGATTCTGGTCCGGCTCATTTTGCTTCCATCACAGACATGCACACCTTTGTCATCTTTGGCCCTGAGACGCCTGCGCTTTATGGTTCGCTTGGTCCGAGTACTCCAATCTTTGCTGGTATGGCATGTAGCCCGTGTGTGAGCGCTGCTAACCATCGTAAAACACCGTGTTCTGATAATCAATGTATTCAAGTCATCACTCCTGAGTGGGTCTTTAATACCATCAAACCTCATCTAGATGACCTCAATAAGTAAATATTCTTACTACCTCATCTACTTTTTAACTGCTCTGACGATCTTTCGTCTCGCAGTAGCCCCTTATGTAGGTCTGGGTGTGGATGAAGCACATTATGTTCTCTATGGATACTTTCTTGATCTGAGCTATTTTGATCACCCTCCTCTTGTGGGATGGACCGAGTTTCTCTCTACTTCAATTTTTGGAATAAATGAGTTTGGAGCTCGTGTCCCTGCCATTCTCATCGGTATCATCACCTCTATTAGCGTCTATAAACTCCTCTTACATGTAACCCAAGATGAAAAAGTAGCCTTATTTGGTGTTATTGCCCTCAACAGTGCCTTTATTTTCAATGCGCTATTTTTGATGTTGATGCCTGAAACACTACTCTTTGCACTCATTATTCCTATTATTTTTACTACCATCGCTATTGAAAAACATAACACGTTCAAAGATTGGCTTCTTTTAGGACTCTTACTGGGGCTTGCGGGGCTTGCTAAATATACTGCTTTTTTGTTTGTCATCGCCATTATCATCTATCTGCTAATCAAAAAACGTTACTCACTTTTTATCTCTCCTTTCATCATCCCCTCTATAGCCCTTGCAGCACTGATGATCTCACCTATCATTATCTGGAATAGTGAACATGATTGGATCAGTTTTGCCTTTCAAGCAGCTCATGTTGCAGGTGAGAGCCATATTGATTGGGAAAACTTTGGAGCCTCTGTTGGGGCGCAATTAGGAGCTTATAGCCCTTTTTTATTTCCTGTCGCTTATTTTGGACTCTACAAATCCCTTCGATCTAAAAATAACCTGCTCTTTTTAAGTGGAATCTTTGCACTCGTTCTTATCAGTTTTTTTACCTATGCTTCACTTTATAATCGCGCACTTCCTCACTGGACGGCACTCTTTTATCTGTTGATGATTCCTGTAGGAAGTGCCTTTTTATTTCAAATGCTCAACAGATGGCATCGTTATATAAAATACTCTGTCATCTTCTCATTTGTCATCTCAATGATCTTATATTTTGAACTTCTTTTTAAATTCATTCCGCTGCCTGATTATCAGTCACTCCATCGTGATATCTACGGTTTTGACACCATTATGAAAGAGGCTAATGCCCTTATTCAAGACAATCAAGCCATTGCTGTGACCAACTGGTCACTTGCTTCTCGTGCACTCTATTACAATCTACCCTACACTAGTGATATCTTTCTTATCGATACACGAAATGATCAGTTTGATATCTGGCAGAAAAAATCACCTCTAGGAAGAGATCTTATTTTTATTGACACCCATGATTTTAAAAGCAAGGTCGAAACTAAAATGGACTGCTTACATGTAAAGAAATTAAAAAGCATCGATATTATCTTAAATGAGAACAAAGTCAATACCATCGACTACCATCTCTGTAGTCATTTTCAAGGAATTAAAAAATGAGTACTCAAAAAATCATCACCATCATTTTACTCTTAGGCACACCACTTATCTTACTCAGTTATTTTTTTATTGATGAAGATATCGCACATTATGCTATTGCTCATGACGCGACACTCGCGCCTATTTTCAATGTTTTAAGTCATGGGGCAGATTCAACGTACTGGCTTATCGGATTTGCCCTGCTATGGCTTTTTTGGAGATTTTATAAAAAAAATGAGCACTATGCTTCTCGAGCAGGATTTATGTTTATCGCTATTGTCACCACAGGTCTATTGGTCAATATTCTTAAAATACTATTTGGAAAAGCCCGTCCTATTATGCTTAAAAATGAAGAGATTTTTGGCTTTGAATGGCTGGTATCGCCATCAGCCTATGATTTTCACTCTTTTCCTTCAGGGCATACTACAACTGCCTTTACTATCGCCACCGTTTTAACCTTAATGTTTCCACGTTACTGGCCCGCATTTTATGGCTATGCTATAGCTATGGGACTCTCACGTGTTTTAAACTGGTACCATTATGTCAGTGACGTTATTGCTGGTGCCATGTTTGGAACAATTGTGACACTTTTACTCTTTGGAATAAGAAGAATCTCATTTAAACAATTTTAAATTATACTCTTTATATTTGTTTGTTATAATCATTTATGTTTAAATATTTGTTACTCTTTTTTTCGCTTTGTATTGCGATTTTTGCTGAACCCATTCAAGCTTTACCTCAGAGTATCACGGTTGATGAAGCCAAAGCCTCACTCGGAAAGTCTCTTTTTTTTGATCCTATACTCTCACAAGATGGAACCATCAGTTGTGCCCATTGTCACAAACTTGAAGAGGGTGGTGATGACAATCTCAAATTTTCATTTGGTGTCAAGGGCCAAGAAGGCACTATCAACTCACCCACTGTTTTTAATTCTGTTTATAACTTTAGACAATTTTGGGATGGTCGGGCGAGTGACTTACAAGATCAAGCTGCAGGTCCTATTGAAAACCCTGTAGAGATGGCAAACACCTTTAAAAACCTCATCCCGATATTGGAAAAAAGTGTCTATAAAAAACGTTTTGATGCTCTCTATAAAGAAGGTATTACCAAAAACAGTATCACGGATGCCATCGCTGAATATGAAAAGACACTTATTACTCCAAATGCACCCTTTGATCTTTATCTTCGAGGCAATGAAGATGCCATTAGCTTAGATCAAAAAGAGGGATATCAACTCTTTAAATCCAAAGGGTGCATTACCTGTCATCATGGTATCAACATAGGAGGAAACCTTTATAACAAATTTGGCATTCTCCAAGACGCTCAAAGTAAAAATCTTGGTCGCTATAATGTCACACATAACGAACGTGATAAATACTATTTTAAAGTCCCCTCACTACGCAATATCGCCAAAACTGGACCCTATTTTCATGATGGACGTACCGACAATCTTTATGATGCGGTAGTCATCATGGCTAAACACCAACTCGGACGCAAGATATCTGAAGATGAGATCAAAAAGATAGTGCTATTCTTAGAATCGCTAAATGGTGATACTCCACCGCAAGTTAAGCCTTAATATGTACAAAACACCTTTTAATGCCATAACTCTAATCTTTATTTTTATACTCACAGCACTTTTTTACTACATTTACACCATTGACAACAGTAATGCCAACTATACTTCAAACGATGATAAAATCGTGATACTCAAACTACTTGATAAAGATCTAGACAACTTCTTACTTCATAATGCAAATTTTACTAATTATGATGATATCAACAGAAAATATGAGACCTTTGAACACATTTTACATGAATTAAAAAACGATCTCAACACTGATATGATGCACAAAGGTATGCGTGACACCTTTGCAACTATTATCCAAAATTTCCAAAACAAACGCGAAGATATTGAGCACTTTAAATCTTTAAATGCCTCATTACTCAATAACGTACATTTTCTTTATGATCTTCAAGCTAGCATTGCTGATGAGCCGATGATATCAGAAGAGATCATCAACGATATCGATAAGATCCTCTTTTTTATCTTGCAATACAGTACAAGTAGTTATATCGATAAAAGCAGCATTCTCAAATATCTTGATAGCCTGAACATACATGCCAATAAATCATCATCAGAGCTTTTACCTACGTTTTACCAACAAGCCAAACTGATGCTTTGTACCTTATCCTCACTTAAAAAAATCTCCGCAACAATACATACCCATCAACTATACGCTAGTTTACAAGAGCTTCATACAAGCCTCCATAGTATCTATGAGCAAAATCTTCACATACAAAAAAGCATTGCTCTATTCTTTTTTGTCTCTGCAATACTTATTTTAATAAGCCTTTTGATAATGCAATACTATGCGCATAAACGTCAAAAAGAGTTACAGGCCTTCAAGTACGCCATGCAACATAGTGACAATACCGTCGTTATTACCGACCCCGATAGGCACATCACTTTTGTTAATGAGGCATTTGAAAAAAGCAGCGGATACAGTGCTACTGAAGCGATGGGAGAAAATCCAAGTATATTAAAATCTGGCGAGCAAGAAGCGTCATATTATGAAGCGATGAATGAAAAACTTGACGATGGAGAAAAATGGGAAGGTCAGTTTATCAATAAACGTAAAGATGGCTCACTGTATTATGAAAAAGCTTCTATTGTCCCTGTATTTTTAAACGATAAATTGATCAATTATCTTGCAATCAAGCTTGATATTACAGAGTTCGTTGAGCAAAATCTCAAACTCGCCCAAGCAGCAACTGTTTTTGACAATACCGAAGAGGCTATCGTCATCTCTAATGCTCACAATGATATCATCTCTGTTAATAGAGCATTTATGAGTATGTACGGCTATGAAGAAGATGAAATCATGGGTAAAAAATTGACTTTTCTTCATTCAGGCAAACAGGGTAAGTTGTTTTACCAAAAAATGTGGGCACAGATTAATAGTGAAGACCAATGGAGAGGTAAACTCATCAATGTGACAAAAACAGGTGAACAAATACCGGTTTGGATGAGCATAAAAGTCATTAGAGACAAAAAGGGTGCTATCAATAGCTATACTGCAGTACAGACTGACTTAAGAGAGCTAGAATCATCTCAAGCACGCGTTGAATTTCTTGCCTATCATGATGATTTAACGGGTCTTTCAAATCGTATCAATTTTGAAGATCATCTCAATCATGCCATCAAAGTAGCCACACGAATAAAAGAGCAGTTAGCCCTCTTTTTTATTGATCTTGACCGATTTAAAGTCATTAATGACACACTCGGTCATGATGTCGGAGATACGCTCTTAACAACAATCGCTTCGAGACTCCAAAGCACTTTGCGAGAAAGTGACTTAATCTCGAGATGGGGTGGTGATGAGTTTGCTGTAATCCTTGAAGAATTTGGAAAGCAGAGCGATCTTGCACTGGTTGCCAATAATATTCTTGATCAACTTAAGCTACCCATCCAAATTGATGATCATCTGCTTAATATCACGGCTAGCATCGGAATCGCAATCTTTCCTGAGGATGGTAAAAATAGCAATACCTTAATGAAACATGCTGATAGTGCCATGTATTTAGCTAAGGACTCAGGTAAAAATAATTTTCAATACTACACGGATGAACTTTCCAAAAAGAGCAAGAAAAAGCTTGATATCGATATGGCCATGCAAGATGCCTTAACAAATGGTGAGTTTTATCTACACTTTCAGCCCCAATATGACCTCAGTACAAAAATTATTAAAGGTGTTGAAGCACTTATCCGATGGAATAATCCAAAATTGGGCTTCATTCCACCTAATGAGTTTATTCCTATTGCTGAAGATACAGGACGCATCATTTCTATTGGATATTTTGTTTTTGAAGAGGCGTGCAAGGCTTTTAGTAAGATGAAAGCAAAAATTCAGACACTTGACACTCTTTCTGTCAATGTTTCAAGTATTCAATTTCGTGAAGAACATCTTTTTGATACCTTCGTTGCTATTGCCAATCGCTATCAGATTCCATCCTATCAAATAGAAATTGAGATCACGGAACGTTTTATTATGGAACAAACCGATAAAAATGTTACACTCTTGCACAATTTCAGAAATCATGGTTTTTTAATTTCGATAGATGACTTTGGAACGGGCTATTCATCTATGAGTTATTTGAAAAAACTTCCTATTGATATCATCAAAATTGACAAATCCTTTATTGATGATATCACAGATGATCATGCAGACTTTGAAGTCACTCAAGCCATCATAGCACTCTCTAAAAAACTTAACTATAAGATTATTGCTGAGGGAATTGAGTTACAGGTTCAAGAAGATATTTTAAATAACGAGGGCTGTGATCTCGGACAAGGCTATCTCTTTTCACGACCTGTTAATTACGAAGAGATTATTAAAAACTACTCATAAACTGCTATAATTCACCATATTTTTTAAAGGGTACCCCTAAAAGGATTTTTTATGCCTAAATCACTCTCTATTGTCATTCTTGCTGCTGGAAAAGGTAGCCGTATGAAGTCAGATACAGCCAAGGTCTTACACCCTATTAGTGGAAAACCGATGCTCTTTCACATCATCAAAGCCTCTCAAGAGATCAGTGACGATATCAGTG
>JAYEGP010000015.1:0-26096 GCA_034659135.1 Campylobacterota bacterium | reverse complement strand
TTGAATAAAATGTGATAGATTGTACGAAAAATAGGCTACATGTGCATTACATGTAAGCTTTTATACTGATTGTAACTCTTTTCACTCGCTAATTTTTTGAAATATAAGATGATATCATTGTACAATATAAAAAAGGAGCAGATTATGGACAAGGTACTTCTCGCACTAGCAAAGCACTCCATTGCTGAAGCGTTTGAAGAAGAGCGTGAAATTGATAAAGAGGCGATGATCAAAGATTACCCAGAGTTACAAGAGAAGCGTGCTGTTTTTGTCACACTCAATCTTAATGGGCAGTTACGTGGTTGCATTGGTTCATTAATACCGCATCGTACACTGATAGACGATGTTACCTCTAATGCCAGATCTGCTGCCTTTCGAGATCCACGATTTCCTCCTTTGACTCACGAAGAGTTTAAAAAGCTTGAGATGGAGATATCACTGCTGAGTATTCCTTACGAGTTACCTTATAGTGATATAGCCGATCTCAAATCAAAAATACGTCCGGGAGTTGATGGGGTGATTTTGGCGCACCATAACAACCAAGCGACTTTTTTACCTTCAGTGTGGGAACAGCTGCCACGTTTTGAAGATTTTTTTATGCATCTGTGCCAAAAAGCGGGTTTAGGTGGAGATTGTCTCAAAGCACATCCTGATATTCGTCTCTATCAGGCTAAAAAGATTCACTAATGCAGTGCTACCGTTCAAAGGGTGAACGACTTGTTTGCCAACTCTGCGCGCACTATTGTCAGTTAAAGCCAGAACAGATCGGCATCTGTGGAGTCAATAAAAACACGGGAGATGCTATTGAAAACCTTGTTTATGGCTATCCTATCGCTTTACATGTAGATCCTATAGAGAAAAAACCGCTGTATCACTTTTTGCCGCGAACGCGTACCTTTTCAGTAGGAACGGTTGGGTGTAACTTTCACTGCTCCTTTTGTCAAAACTGGCAGATATCTCAAGAGCATGAGATTAAAACCGAAGCTTATTTTTCTCCACAAGAGATCGTACGGTTGGCTTTAGAAAACGACTGTAAATCCATCGCTTATACCTACAATGAACCTACTATCTTCTATCCTTATGTCAAAGATATCGCTTTAGAGGCTCAGAAGTTTGATTTGAAAAATGTCTTTGTTAGTAATGGCTTTGAATCTTCAGAGGTGATTGAGGACATGAAAGGCATTATCGACGCGGCCAATATTGATCTGAAATCTTTTGATCCTAAATATTATAAAAAAGCTTTAGGGGGAAACCTTGATGTGGTGCTTGAGAACCTGAAGCATTTTAAACGTGTAGGTATCCCGATTGAAGTGACGACCTTGATTGTGCCGACTCAAAATGATTCGGATGAAGAGTTAAAAAAGATCGCTACGTTTATAGCCGATGAGCTTGGTGTCGGTATTCCTTGGCATATCAGCGCTTTTCATCCTGATTATAAAGAGCTTGCCTTGCCAAGAACACCAATAGAGACACTTAAGCGTGCTCAAGCTATTGGCAAGGAAGCGGGTTTAAAACATATCTACTTAGGCAATGTAATCTAAAAATCCATACCAAAATTGATGCGAACCGTGTGCTCATCTGCAAAAGGGTTCTTATCTGATCCTGAATCGTTGTAAACATACTCTATACTCATAGGCAATTCGAAACGATGAACAAGAACCGTATCGAAGCTCATCCCAAGATAGGCTTCATTGACCTCTTTAAAATAATTTGCTGTGAGAAGACTCTCAAGAGTGTAATAGCTGTAGCCCATAGTGAGTGCTTCACGTTGGAGTGAGAGGGGGAAGGTGAAAGAATAGCTAGCAAGGTTAAAGACGGTACGCAGTTGTGCATTGGCCTTAAAAGCACTTTGGGTGTAGATAGAGTCAATGAGTCCTGGCATCACAAGCGTTGTGGGATCACCATCAAAGGTGACGCTTCTTGAAAGTTTGACACCACGGCTATGGTTGGGCCTGTCGGTGATATACTCCGTATCACTCTTGGAGTATTGCGCACTGAATCCTACATACGATTCCCAAGGCAGATCATGCTCAAATCGTGCCAAAGCTCCGTAAATGAAATCATCACGATCCATAGCAGCGTAAGGGGTCAATGCATACAGAGTATTTAAATATTTACTATAGCCGAAATGCTCACTGCGTGAGAGTGGCATGGAGAGTGTCAATGGCGTACGGCTATGACTTTCGTAGTCTTGATAGTAACTAGAGACTAGATCAGCACTGTAATAGCCTTTTTTAATAAAAGGTAGTATCGCATTGGCAATGAATCCGTAATCACGTTGATCATCATCGATAATCGAACAGTTACTATCAGGACGGCCCATAACGCCATATCCTCTTAGAGAGTACTGTATAAAATACTGGTTGTTGGTATAGCTCAAACCTCCAATCATGTATTCATCAATAAAACGTGAAGCAAAAAGTGAGAGCTGGTTCTGATTGAGAGGATCGGCAAAATTGATACTGGCATTGAAAATCACACCCGCGCTACTGCTCTCTCCAATGCTAAAGTTGGTGCCGCTGTAGTTCATGGCTAAAAATGCGTAGTAGGGATTGTCGGTAGTGATCTCAGGAGTCCTAGAGGGGTGTTTTTGTATATCTGCTGCGCGGTAATAAGGCAGATCCTCTACAAAGAGTTTCACTTCAAAGGGCTCTTCATCGATCTGCTCAAGAGCAATTTTACGATAAGAAAACGCATCAGAACCCATGGAAACAACAAGCGCATGATCATCATCGATGAGTCGCGCATCAAAAATGGTATCAGCACTGCTGGCTCGTGAAAGTTTCGCACCCTTATAGCGGTAGAGACTTGAGCCGTATTGGCTGTTGGCGATAAAGTAGATGCTTCCTTTGCTATCAACACCGCTAACATAACTGTAATAGCCCGATAGAGAGAAGAGGGCCGTTTTGTTTTTATAGAGTGTGCGTTTTTTATCTTGATCTTGTACAAAATAGTAAAGGTTATCATCTTGGTCAATGTAAACCGATGAGTTGACCTGAGCATAAAAGGCATTGCCGACATAGAGCTGAGGTTGATCAAAAGAGCGTGGCACATCAAAATAGACGGTGCGTCCATCGCTGAGATATCCCTCTACAACCTTTGACCTGCTCGGTTCATGTAAAAACCCATCATCATCATAGAGACCGATAGAAATACGCCAAGGATTGTTGTAAGCAGAGGCTTGTGTCAAGTAGGTTTTCTTGTCGGTTTTAACAACCTTACCTGCTCTGTAGCTGTCACGATGACGCGTTAAGGCTGAACTTTTTTTATCATAAATGACAAGTTCTACGCGTTCACGCCCACTCTCATTAATGATAAAATAAATTTCTTCACCATCATCATTTATGGAATCATGAGTCTGACTCGTAGCAAGAAGCTCGCCTTTAGCTTCGACAATGTTTTTGGCTTCATCACTCATAGCCTGACTCCACGCTTCAAAGGTCGTGTCAAAATCAACACCGATGGCACGCTCCATGGAGTTATTGGTAAAAATTGGAAAAAACCAATCTTTAGAGTGCTCTTTCCAGTAGCGGTTTACATTTTCGATGCCATAAAACTCGGCAAGATAGTAGTGATAATATCCACCTAAGGTGTAGTGATGTGAACCGTAGAGAAAATAGAGGTTGTCATTATAAACCCGCTGGGGTGTTAAGTAGCCTGCTTTGGCTTGCATGAGTGTTGCGGCTTTAAAGCGTCCGCTGTAGAGTCGTCCGCCATTGCCATGCCAAGACTCATTCAAGACCGCATTACCTTCAGCCATAAAGGAGCTTTCAAAAGTATTGGGAACTGAAAACCATGGAATAATAAAGAGCGATCCATTACGTATGACACTATGGAGTGAACTTGAAATCAGATTGTCTTTCGCATTCATCTGATAATTGTGAGCGCTTTCATGGTAGAGCAGGGTGTTAAGCCATGATGTTGATGAGAAGTAATCGGGTATGAGTGAGCCGCCAATGTAATTGATTTGGCGGTTATTGGGATACTGCGTGGAGAAGCCATTGGCGATCTGATTATGCTCAGAGATAATGCCTACATGTAAAGGTTCATCCATGATGTAGCCATACTTCTCTTCATAGAGAGGCTGTAGAACATTTTCAAGCTCTGCCGCCTGTTTCGCAAAGGGAATATTTTTTTCAGTGTAGATGAGCTCAGTGTTACGCACTTTTTGGATAAAGTAGGCTTCATCATGGGGAACAATATCGTTGGCTTGTGATAGCAGAATATAAAAAATGACACATAAGATAGTAAGACGCATGTAAACTCCGTTTAGTATAATAAGCACTAAGTTATAATAAAGAACTTACAACTCTCAAAGGAGCTTATGATGAGTAGAAGAGAGAGTGCCGTTTCTGGCTCATTTTATCCTGAAGAGTGCGCTAAAGTAGAAGCGTATATCAAAGATTTTAACGACACCATCAACACCGAAGCTTTAGAAAAAATCACGATGAACACAAGAGCGATTATCTCACCACATGCGGGTTACATGTACAGTGGTTTTACGGCAAATGCTGCGTTTAAAATTGCTTCAAGACGTCAAGATATTAAGCGCATTGTTGTCATTGGCCCGAGTCATCGTGTGAGTTTTTTAGGAGCATCGGTAGCACAGTTTGATAGCTACGAATCTCCTTGTGGCGACTTGCAAATCGATACTGTATTTAGCAAAAAACTGCTAGATTCTTATGAAGATCTGCATTTCATGTCAAATATGCATCATGAACACTCTACTGAAGTACAGATGCCTTTTATTCGTCACTATTTTGAAGGAATTCACATTGTAGAGATTGTTTATGGACAGATTGATGAGAAAGCTTTGGCTGTAGTGATTGAAGATCTGCTTGAAGATAGCGCCAACTTCATCGTTATCAGCACCGATCTTAGCCATTTCTACACACAAGAAGAAGCCAAAAAACTCGATACTATCTGTATTAATGCCATAGATACCATGAATATAACCCTCTTTGATAAAGGGTGTGAAGCTTGTGGTATCTTAGGGGTAAAGGCTATGATTTTAGCTGCCAAAAGTAAGGCTTTAGAGACGCAGATACTCGATTATCGTACCAGCGCCGATGCCAGTGGCGATAAGAGCCGTGTTGTAGGGTATGTCTCAGCCTTGATTGGAGTGCTCTAGTGGAAAAACAGACTATAGGAGTAAGTATGATACGTATATGGATACTGATTTGTATTTTATTAGCCCATGGGAGTGCTCATGAAGAGAGTGAACTTAAAAAGATGATCGGTCGCATGCTCGTTGTCGGTTTTGAAGATGAGCGCCTTAAGCCAGCGAGCCGCATTATTAAACAGATTAATGACTATGATTTAGGGGGTGTGATTCTTTTTGACCGTTTTTATACAGATCGCAATCGTACTAAAAATATTCGCTCTCCCAAGCAGTTACACGCTTTAACACAGCAGCTTAATGCACTTTCACATAAGCCACTCTTAATAGCTCTCGATCAAGAGGGTGGCAAAGTCGCACGTCTGAAAGAGAAGTATGGTTTTGGTGCGACCCCAAGTGCTCAAGAGATTGCAGAAGGTTCTTTAGATAAGGCAGAAGAGGCTTATAAAACATTAGCTAAAACCTTACATGAGAACGGTATTAACTGTAACTTTGCACCTGTTGTTGATTTGGCGCTCAATCCTCACAACAAGGTGATCTACCAACTTGAACGCTCTTACGGGAGCGATCCTTTACATGTAAGCGAATATGCGCTTAGTTTCATTGATGCCTTGCGCAGTGAAAACGTCTTGAGTGTCTTGAAGCATTTTCCAGGTCACGGCTCCTCTTTGGGCGATTCGCATAAGGGCTTTGTCGATGTGAGTGACACCTGGAAGGCAATAGAACTCGAGCCGTATAAAATGTTAATAGCGCAGGGTAAAGCCGATATGATCATGACCGCTCATGTCTATAATTCGCATCTTGATCAAAAATATCCTGCCACGCTCTCCCATGCTATTAATACAAAACTCTTGCGTGAGACCTTAGGCTTTCAGGGTGTTATTATTAGTGATGATTTGCAGATGAAAGCGATTTCACAACACTATTCGCTCAAAGAGACGGTAACTTTAGCCATCAATTCGGGAGTTGATATTTTACTCTTTGGTAATCAACTCGCATCTGAGGATGTAGATGTTTTAATTGAGACGATCTATCAAGAAGTTAAAAAAGAGAATATTGCTCTCGCACGAATTCAAGAGTCAAATCAACGCATTAACTCCTTACATGTAAAACGTAAAATCAGACAGATGCCTATAGATTTTAAAGAAGAACGTATTGCCATGACAAAGCAGTATATTGATCAGCATTATGGCTTACATGTAAAGAATATTAACATCGATCCTAAGGTCATTGTCTTGCATTGGACAGCGATTGATAGCTTAGAGGACTCTTATCAACGTCTAAAACCTCAAAAGCTCTATAGTGACCGAAAAGATATTGTAAAAGCGGGTGCTTTAAATGTATCGGCGCATTTTTTAGTCGATCGTGATGGTACGATTTATCAGTTAATGCCCGATAATATCATGGCGCGTCATGTCATTGGTCTAAATTATTCAAGTATCGGTATTGAAAACATTGGTGGGGAAGATAATATCAAAGAAGATCTCACCGAGGCGCAAGTTCAAGCCAATATTGACTTAGTGACCTACCTTACATTAAAATATCCCAATATCGAGTATCTTATCGGTCATCATGAGTACCGTCTGATGGAAAAAACAGCGCTTTGGCTTGAGAGAGATGCTGGCTATCGCACCCAAAAACGTGATCCGGGCGAAAAGTTTATGAACAGTGTCCGTCAAGGTGTCAAAGATTTAAGATTGAAAGCGCCACGTGAATAGTGCTTTTTCAAGTGCTGATTGGTTTGTCTTTGGTGGGTATTTTTTACTCTTAGGTATGAGCTCTTTTGTCTTAAGCCGTGTCACGATTCGCTCGTCTCGTGATTACTTTGTTGGCTCAAACACCATGCCCATGTTTGCAGTGGCCATATCTGTTTTAGCAACCTCACAGTCTGCGGCTACTTTTTTAGGCGCTCCTGAGTATTCGTATCGTAACGATTTTACCTTTTTAGGTTTTTATTTTTCAGCGCTTCTTGCTGTTGTCTTTGTAGCGTATGTGCTCATACCAAAGTTTTATGCCATGAGAGCAGTAACGGTGTATGAGCTTTTAGAGCAGCGTTATGGAGCCTCAGCAAAGAGACAAGCGGGTGTGATGTTTCTTATTGGTCGTGTTTTGGCAAGTGGGGCTCGACTCTATATCGGAGCCTTAGCCATTTCGATGATCTTGTTTGGAGACATTATCTTCTTACATGTAAGCCTCTCTATTGTCATCTTGATGCTAGGTGCTCTGGCTTATACCTACTTTGGTGGTGTGAAGTCGGTGATTTTGAGTGATGTGATTCAGGCTATTACCTACATTGGTGCAGGTGTTGCGGTTTTAGTCTATCTCTATTACGCGCTTGATAGTGATTTTATTACGCTATTTAATACGCTTCAAGAGCATGAAAAACTAAAACTACTCGATACCTCAATAGATGGAAAATTTAGCATTTGGGGTCTGCTTAGTGGATGGTTACTGCTCAATATCGCCGCCTTTGGACTCGATCAAGACATGACGCAGCGTGTTTTGAGCTGTAAAAATCAAAAAGAGGCGGCGCGATCCTTGATCGTATCGATTCTTCTCACCATTCCTGTCGTTATGCTTTTCTTAGCCATAGGCGCTCTGCTTTACCTCTTTTACATGCAGAGTGATGTGACTCAGAGTTTTTCAGGTGAGAAGATTACGATATTTATGAGCTTTATTCTTAATGAGATGCCTGAGGGCTTACGTGGTCTCGTCACTGTGGGAGCTATTGCCGCGGCACTTTCAAGTACAAACTCTGTCTTAGGTGCTATGGCGTCTGTAGCGGTTGAAGATCTTTACAAGCCTTGGAAGCTTCAAGGTGGCACTGTTGATGAATACCATTTTGTCAAAGCGGCACGACTGGCTGTCATCGGTTTTGCCATAGTACTTTCATTGATGGCGATGATCAGCTATTTTTGGCAACGCTATAGTGACTTGCCGCTTATAAGTTTTGCACTAGGTGTTATGGCCTTTGCGTATACAGGACTTTTAGGCGTCTATTTTTCAGCACTATTTACCTCACGGGGCAATGCGAAAACAGTACTCTTTGGACTTATTGGAGGGTTTGTAACGGTTTTACTGCTTCAACCCTATGTTTTTGGAATGACTTTAGGCTTTTCTTGGCAGATTGTTTTAGGTACCTTCGTCTCATTTATTATCGTGCAGTTTGGTATAATAAGAAAAAATTTATGATGTTTAATAATTGGAGAAGATTTTGGATAATTTTGAAGACGTATATCAATATACAAAATATTTAAATATTCTATTTGTGGAAGATGATGAGGAGTTACGATCGGTTGTTGGTCAGCTCTTAGAAGATCTTTTTGCCACGGTAAGTTATAGTGCAGATGGGCAGGATGCTCTGGAAAATTACAATCAGTACCTTGTAGATATGAAAAAGCCTTACGATCTTGTCATTACTGATATTGAGATGCCTAATAAAAATGGAATAGAGTTAATTAAAAATATTCAAGAAAACTCTCCTGATCAGCCCTTTGTTGTTGTTTCTGGATACCGTGATAGTCACTATCTTTTAGAGTGTATCAATTTAGGTGTGTCACAATATATTCTTAAACCCATAGAGTTTGATAATTTTTTTGAGGTTATGGGAAAAGTAGCTCAAAAAATCTTAAGTAAGGATGACTTTAAAGAGAGTAATCCTGATCAAATAACACTGTGTGAAAACTTGGTTTGGAATAAAAAAGAGAGTCGCCTCAGTTATAATAATAAGATGATTACCCTCACCAAGAATGAACAGTTAAGCATAGAATTTTTAATTCAAAATCTTGATTATATCTGTTCTATTGATGCTATTATTGAGATATTAGGCAACCAAAATACAAAAACCAACAACGAGAGTGTTCGCAATATGATGTCACGGCTTCGAAAGAAGCTACCTTGTGACCTTATCAAAAGTATTTACGGTAAGGGCTATAAGCTTGCAAAAGTCTAAATACTACAGATGATATTAGATGCCTGAGTTTTACATTGGTGTGATGTCTGGAACCAGTCTTGATGGTATCGATGTTGTACTGTGTGAGATTGATAGCCTTACATGTAAGGAGCGTGCATTTATAGAATATCCTTTTGCGCCTCTGCTTAAATCCGAACTCTTACATGTCATACACGCTTCAACAACCTTAGAAGCCATTGGAATACTCGATCATCAACTCGGCACACTTTTCTCTGAAGCGATTAATGCGCTCATTATAAGAGAAAAGCTCGATCGCTCTTGCATAAAAGCTATAGGTCTGCATGCTCAGACACTCTGGCATCAGCCTCATGGTGCGTCTCCTTTTACGATGCAGTTAGGTGATCCTAATATCGTTTCGGTGCAGACCCAGATCAGTGTCGTAAGTGACTTTAGGCGACGTGATGTCGCACTAGGCGGGCAAGGTGCTCCTTTTGCTCCTGCTTTTCATCAGTTTCTTTATGCTGACGTGACGCAAAAAACGGCAGTGTTAAATATTGGCGGTATGGCAAATATTACGATTTTGGGTGAGCGCCTCATAGGTTATGACACGGGTCCCGGAAATGTTTTGATGGATTACTGGATCACTAAGAGCAGAAATATGGCTTATGATAAAAATGGCGAATGGGCAGAGTCTGGAAGCGTGAATGAAGCCTTACTCTCAAGCATGCTTAATGACTCTTATTTTTCTAAAGCGTATCCTAAAAGTACGGGACGCGAGCACTTTAATTCAGCATGGCTAGAAACTCATATTAGTTCATATGAAAGTTCTGCCAAAGATATTCAAGCGACACTTTTGGCTTTAAGTGTCGTAAGTATTGCGAATGAGCTAAAGAAGTTTGAACTTGAACGACTTCTTGTCTGCGGTGGTGGTGGAAAAAACCGCTATCTTTTAAAGTGTTTAAAAGAGGCACTACCTCATATAAACATAGAGTTAAGCCATCACAGCGATGCGCTTGAAGCGATGGCATTTGCTTGGTTGGCGTATAAGCGCGTCCATAGAGAAAAAGTCGCTTTAAGTGCGGTAACGGGTGCGAGTGAAGATACAATACTAGGTGGAATATATGGATAAGATACGTTCGTGGTTAAGGACAACACCCTATAAAGATTATGCTATTGAGATCGCCTCGGAAGATGCCAGTTTTCGAAAGTATTATCGTCTAAGTCATGGTGATAAAACAGTGATTTTCATGGACGCTTCACTCGAAATTGACTCCTTAAAGCCCTTTCTTGATGTCACAGAGAGACTCTTACATGTAAAGCTCAATGCTCCTGATGTCTTAGCGCAAAATCTTGAAGCGGGGTATCTGATTATCAAAGATTTCGGTCATCAAAACCTGCTAGATATTTTAAATGAAAACAATTTTGAGCATTACTACAACAAAGCTATTGATCTTATTGTTACGATGCAAAAAGCAGACGTTTCAGACCTGCCTGTTTATGATAGAGCATTCTTGCATGCTGAGATGGATCTGATGCAGGAGTACTACATTAGCAAACGCTTACATGTAAGCCTTAATGATGAGCAAAAAGCACGCATTGAAAAGACACTTAATAGCATCTGCGATATTGTCCTTTCTCAACCTCAAGAGTGTTTTGTTCATCGAGATTTTCACTCACGAAATATTATGATCACTCCTGAAAACGAGTTAGGCATTATTGATTATCAAGATGCTATGAGTGGGGCGATAACTTATGATCTGGTCTCGCTTCTTAAAGACTGTTATATCGCCTTTGATAGAGAGAAGCTCGAAACACTGGTCTTGGGTTTTCGAGATAAATTGCTCTTACATGTAAAGGATGAGACCTTTTTAAAATGGTATGACTTTATGGGATTACAGCGTCACATCAAAGTTTTGGGTATCTTTTCACGACTCTATTTTCGTGATGGTAAAGATGGTTACCTCAAAGACATCCCTTTAACACTTAAGTATGTTCTTGAAACAGGATCACGTTATGAAGAGACGAAAGAGTTGGTTGCATTACTAACACACATTACAAAAGAGGGCAGTTAATGATGAAAGCGATGATCTTAGCTGCGGGTAGAGGGGAACGTATGCGTCCACTCACCGATACGACACCTAAACCACTCTTACATGTAAAGGGTAAGGCACTTATTGTTTGGCATATCGAAAAACTAGCAGCGACGGGTTTTAAAGAGATCGTTATTAATATCGCACATTTAGCTCCTATGATTCCTAAAGCCTTAGGTGATGGCTCACAATGGGGTGTGAATTTACACTATAGCGATGAGCAAGAGGAGGGCGCTTTAGAGAGTGCAGGTGGCATTATTAAGGCCTTGCCTCTACTCGGTGATGCCCCTTTTTTAGTACTCAATGCTGATATCTACACCGATTATGAGTTTGATAGTACCTTTGATTTAGGCGATGATGTAGCAAATCTAATCTTAGTGCCTAATCCTGAACACCATCTCAGAGGTGATTTCGCCTTGAATGAAGATCGTGTTTTAAACGAAGGTGATCCGATGTACACCTTCTCTGGGATTGGATATTATAGTGCTGAATTTTTTCAAAACTGTGATTATGGTAGAAGGGCATTAGCCCCTTTGCTACGCGAGGCCATTGCTAATAATCGCATCTCTGCATCCTTACATGTAAGACAATGGCATGATATAGGAACACCTCAAAGACTCGAAGCGATTAATAAGGAACATAACTCATGAAACTACTTTTTTTATTCACACTAGCACCCCTACTCTTCGCTGATTACACCAACTGTAACTTTAAAGATAATAACTACGAAGAGGTCTGTAAAAAAGCGGTAAAAAAAGGGGTCTCAGTCGATTATGTGAACCGTTTTTTACTCTCCTCAAAAGCCGATAAGATGGATATGAAAAGTTTTGATCTCTTTCATCCTAAGCAGATTAATGTGCACCACGCCAATGAGAAACGTGCTAACAATAATCTTGTCAAATACATTCCTCAAATTGTAGAGCATCTCAAGGAATACAAAACGGTTTATGATATGGCTGAGGCGAAGTATCAGGTGAACCGAGAAGTGGTAGCTGCTATCTTGATGAAAGAGACACGGCTTGGAGTTATTAAACCAAAGCATGATGCCTTTACTGTTTTTAATACTCTTGTGTTAAAGACAGAGGTGAAAACATCTCGTGATAAGTGGCTTTTGAATATGGGAAAAACAAATATGGTTTCCATCATCTCTTACTGCTATGAAAAAGGCTATGAACCGCTTACATGTAACTTTGCTAGCTCCTATGCGGGGGCGGTAGGAATTCCTCAGTTTATGCCGAGTAATTTTATCTACATCGAGGGTCATCAAAAAGAGGTGGGTGATTTGAGCGTCATGGAAGATGCTATCATCTCAGCGAGTCAATTTCTCAATAAGGTGGCTGGTTTTAAAAGCTTCATGGAGTGGAAAAAAATCCCCGACATGAGCCGTGTTGAAGCGGCATGGTATGAGTACGACTTCACCCACGATAACAGCTCTTTTGTCTATGCCAAAGGAAAGACGAAAACCTATAACTGTTTTGCCTGTGAGAAGCCAGAATTGGAGTATTTACGACAACATGTTAAGAAGATTATGAAGTACAATAACTCCTCAAACTATGCTGTAGGTGTCTTACGTCTGGCCTATGAAGCCCGTTAATATCTTCTTCGATAAGGGCTGTAAATGCCTCTTCGATAGGGATTACGCATTCCTCTTCGATAGGGCATGGTGTTGTAATAATATTGCTCATCATCTGAACGCTCTGTAAAGACCATACTGGGGTCTGTGAGGGCATTTTTGTTATCGTTGATCGTTTTTGTATCGATATGTGAACTTGTTTTACTCGAAGCTCTTAAGGTGATCGCTCCTCGGTTATACTCCTCTTCAGTAATGCTAAGGTCTCCCGAGAGGGCAACCTTTCCTATAAAGGTTATGCTCACATCGGTAGCGTTAAGCGTTTTCCATTTGAGCAGATAAGAAGGTTTCTCCTCAACCATGATATTTGTGGCGGTGAAGGTGAGTATTTTTGGATTATCATCGCTTGAGAGATCAATTTTTGGGAGTTCATAGGCAGATAAGTGCCAAGTGGAGTGTATGACAATAGCAATAAAGAGTGTTTTTAGTCTATCTGGCATTATTGAATCCATTATCACGAGAGTATTGAGGTGCAGATTTTATCTTTGCCACTGTTTTTTGCTTCATAAAGCGCATCATCTGCACAGGTTATGAGCTCTTGATCTTTATACTCAGAAGTGTTGGCACTGCATAGACCATAACTACAGGTGATTTGCCCAACTGTTTTAAAATTAAAGGTATTGATTTCTTGTTGCAAGCGTTCAATACTGAGTATGGCATCTTCAAGGGGTGTATGAGGAAGAACAATGATAAACTCTTCACCTCCCCAACGACCAAGGGTATCAATATTTCGTATATTTTTTTGTAAGATATTTGCGAGTGCTTTTAAGACCTCATCACCGACAAGATGTCCGTAGGTGTCATTAACAGATTTAAAGTCATCAATATCCATGATGACTAAGCTTAGGGGTGAAGGATTACGCTGTATTGTCTCTATGGATTTTTTGATGGTTTCATCAATCTTTCTTCGGTTATAAAGCTGTGTCAGGGGATCGGTCAAGGTCTGCATGTTTAAAGAGTCTTGCATCTTTGAAAAAGAGTATTCCGTAATATATAGCACAAAGAGTAAAACTACAGAAGAGACGAGAAAACGAATTAAAGCAACGATATCCCACTCTTCACTCTCCCAAGCCTCTAGCCCATAGATCACCAATGAGAACATCAATATATAATAGACTAAAGAGAGATAGCCACCTATTTTGTATCCGTAAAGTGTAATGGCAAGTATGGGCACAAAGATCGTCCATATCAGTCCAAAATTACTGTCATGATTTAACCAGACAAAATAGAATATAAAAAGGGTCAAAGAGAAGGTCATAATGAAGATGGAACGCTTCTCTTTTTTATTGATGCGCAAATCGATAAAAGTTGATAAAAACGTTATCCCTGAAACAAAATCAAGTATGGCAATGCTTAGGTTTTCTCTATAAAAATAGTTTAAGAAGAAAAGACTAACAAAGGCAACAAGCCCTCCAATTAAAAAGGTATTGATCAAAATTAAACGTCGTATAAGTATCTGATCATTAGTTTGGTAGTTGGAGGTGAATAGATTATAAGAAAAGTGCTTTAAATAATTAATCATCTCTTATGGTATCATTTATTAACTTATAGTTCTAATTGTTGCTATTAGTGAGTGAGAAAATTGGGCTTGCAGTAGGTGTGCATCCTCACGTGCATTGGCTGATTCAATACAGAGCATCCTTTGGTAAGCATCATCTTGTATAGCACTCATACGAGCACATTTATCTATCCAAGGATTCCAGACAATGGCTGAAGCAGAACCTTGCGTCTCAATGACAATACCGCGCTCACGATCACGAAGTATTAAAGGCTGATGAACATCTTGATAAACACGATCAACCTCCTGATCAAAAGTGACATCACCTATCTGTTGAGACGTTTTTTGTGTTAAGGCATCAAAATAGGGCTTTGCGTCTAAGCCTTTAACGCTCACATTAGAGATATGAGAGACTTGAAAATAGCTGTGCAGTGCTTGAGTGATTTTAAAGGCTTTGTCATCACGGTTTATTGTTTTTAACTCCAGACTCAGAGTGTCAGATACCCTTACATGTAAGAGAAGCTCAAAACGAAAGGGCCAGAGTTCAAGTGAGGCTTTGGAGTGCTCAAGCCTCAATGTGATTTCACTGCTGCGTGCATCAGGCTCTGAAGTTGAGATAAACTCCCACATACTTGTTCTCGCAAATCCATGTTGAGGAAGCTCTGGATTTTCTGACATTCCAAACCAGGGCCAGCAGATAGGAATGCCACCACGAATCGCTTTACCTGCTTCAAAATCACTGATTTCACTGAGCCATAAGATTGGCGCTTCATTGACGCGTGCATAGTGGAAAATATGTCCCCCTTGAAGGGCGATTTTTGCTGTTGATGATTCATTGGAGATGTCAAGATATTCAAATCCGTTTTTGAGTTGTTTGCGTGTTACCATGATGTGACCTTATGTCCTTTGAGTGCGTAGTAGAGTATAAAAAGATAAGAGGGAATCCCCACAAGATAAGCAAGTTGCATATCTAACATTTGAGAGACTTTCCCAAAGATAAGGGGTAAGATAGCGCCCCCAGCAATCGCCATGATGAGTAGGGCACTGCCTTGAGCGGTCTGTTTTCCAAGTCCCTCAAGTGCCAGTGGCCAGATCGTTGGCCAGACAAGTGCGTTTGCCATGCCTAAAAGCGCAACGAAAGTCACCGTATCAGGTAAGGGTGCGATACCCGTCCATCCCCACAATGCCATAGAGATACCCACGCTCTCGTTAGAGCTAAAAACAACACCAGCGAGCAAGAGTATACCCGTTATGGCTGAACCGATTAGGGCTTTTTCTTGAGAGAGATATCGTGGAATCATCGTCACACCGATAAGATAACCTATAACCATAAAGACCATCGTGTAAGAGGTGAGCGAGGTAAAATGGCTTACATGTAAGCTCTGTCCATAAAGCCCGATAGTATCCCCTGCTATGACTTCAATGCCCACATAAAAGAAAAGCGCTATGGCACCAAGAACAACACGAGGAAAGTGAAAAATACTCTTCTCTTCACGACCTTCTTCAAACTCAAATTCAAGTTCAGGAAGAGAGGAGAACTTCACCAAAGCTATTAAACCCGTAAGCACTACCGCCATGATAAGGTAGGGCTCAATAAGTCGTGATGCAAGGGTGTCAATATCACTCGATGAGAGTGTCTCATTAATTTTTATATCAGATAATATCAATGCCGTAAAAAGCAACGGAACCAAAATACCAGCACTTTTATTGATAAGACCCATAATACTAATACGCATCGCAGCACTCTCAATGGGACCAATATGAACGACATAAGGATTGGAGGCAGTTTGTAAAATAGTGAGTCCTGTTCCGAGTGTAAAAAGTGCTAATAAAAAAAGAAGATACTCAGCACTAAGCGCCGCAGGTATAAAGAGTAATGCTCCGATAGCCATAATACCCAGACCTATGGCCATGCCATTTTTATATCCTGTTTTGTTTAAGACAAAAGACATAGGAAGTGCCATCACCGTATAGGCGATATAAAAAGCGAAGGTGACAAAGAGGGCTTGAAACTCATTAAGCTCACAGATGATCTTTAAAAATGGAATGAGCGAGCCATTAAGCCAGGTGACAAAACCAAAGATAAAAAACAAGATTCCTATGATCATCATCGGCATAAAACTTGATTGTTTACTCATGAGAGTCCTTCTAAATATTTAGCCACAGCATCTTCATCGTTAGTATGATTTGATACAATCGTAGCATGTTTTTTGAGTTTTTCATGAGAGTTTGCCACGGCTACAGAAGTACCGGCAAGTTGAAACATACCTAAGTCATTAAGATTATCTCCAAATACTGTTAAATTTTTAGTATCAAACCCACAGTATTCGCTGACACTCTGTATGCCGTGTGACTTGTCGGCATCTTTATGCAAGATAGTAAGAAAGTAACACTTTACATAAGCTTCGGGAGCAAGAATGTATTTAAGTTCGTTACCAAAAACACGGCGCAGTTGTGTTAAGAGAGCACGAAGTATTTTCTCTTCACCCATGTAAACTAGTTTAAAGTTATCCGTCATAGCGCGAATGTTCTTCTGCTCATAGAGGTTGTCATCTTTGGCGTAACGCGTGAGGACTTCTGTCTGATGGATCGTACAGGTACTAGGATATAAAAATGCTTCATTAAGATTAGTGTCTGCTAAGGCAAGAACAAAGGGGAAGATTTCAAATTTCGCACCCTCATCGATGATAGCATCGCCAAGCTCTCTGTTAATGAATTTTGTAGCGATGATTTTCTTATCTATCGTAGCGACAAGTGCCCCATCAAGTAGTACCATCGGAGCATTAATAT
The DNA here is from genome assembly GCA_034659135.1 of Campylobacterota bacterium. Taxonomy (GTDB): domain Bacteria; phylum Campylobacterota; class Campylobacteria; order Campylobacterales; family Sulfurimonadaceae; genus S010-53. The sequence goes on along the minus strand of JAYEGP010000015.1, from coordinate 9,056 downwards.
GGATGTTTTCTAAAAATTGAGCCGTTTTTTTATAGGTACGTGCGGTTGCAACACTCATGGTAGCATGAGGGGCTTTGGTATTCCAACTCTCTTTGGTATAGTCACTGATGGAGAGGTCTGAGCGTAAAAAAGTGTGGTCTAAATCGGTAATAAATATATTTTTCATACTGCAAGTGTATCGGATTTTAAGCTAGAGATAACTACAATGGCTCATGCTTATTTCAGAATCGGGTCGTGATACCTCATGTTACTGTATTATGTTTGAATATTTAAGTGAAACGGCTCAAGAGTCTGCACTTGATTTTATGAACGCGTCCTCTCATTATGAGCTCAATTGGGACATTATTCCTATGGCACCGCTTCCGGGTGGAACGATTAGTGACTATGATCAAGACGATATTGATCTGCAAGCCTTGGTTCAGATTGGCTACTATCGATAGTGCTTTGTTAAAAAGGCATTGAACTGGTTGGCAAACTCATGAGCGTCTTTATTACCAAAAGGCTTTGGCCCTTTCGTGATCTCTCCACTTTCTCGAATCTTTTCCATCAAATCACGCATGGCTAAATACTGTTTGATATTATCTACACTGTAAAGAGCACCTCTATGATCAATAGCATGGGCATTTTTAGAGATGATACGATCAGCTAATGGAATATCTGCGGTAATGACTAAGTCACCTTCTTGTGCCATCTCAACAATTTTATGATCGGCTTCATCGGCACCTTGCTCAACGATCAGATACCTTACATGTAAAGACTTTCCAATAGTGATCTTTTTATTGGCAATCACATAAGTGGGGATCTTAAGACGCTCAATGGCGCGTAGTAAAATAGGTTTTAAAAGATTAGGAAAGGCATCACCATCGACATAGAGTGTCATTATTTTAAGATCCAAACGGAGAAGTTTCGTCCTTTAACTTTTCCATCTCGAATGATCTTAAAGGCTTTATCAATCTCTTGACGTGCAATAGCAACGTAGCTTTGACGGTCATAAATGTCAATCTTGCCAATATCTTTACCCTCAAGTCCATCTTTAGCCGTGAGTGCACCAAGAATATCTCCAGGACGCACCTTATCTTTTTTTCCGCCCTCAATGACTAAGGTGATATTTGGCGGAAGGATTTTAATTGGATTGGTCTCATAAAGCACCGAGGCATCTTCAAAAATTCGTGTATCACTACCATAGTTTTCTTCCGTCTCGTCTTTGACATAGAGTGTAAAGGCTAAGCCTTCTTGACCTGCACGTCCTGTACGACCAATACGGTGGGTATAGATGTCACTATCATGAGGAATATCGTAGTTTATGACAGCAGAGAGCTCTTTGACATCAAGACCACGCGCGGCAACGTCGGTAGCCACTAAGATAGGGCAGCTATGGTTAGAAAATTGAACCAAAACATCGGTTCGAACAAACTGTTCAAGATCACCATGTATTGCTAAGGCATCAATCTCTTGACGCTGAAGATCATCAGCGAGTTCTTGGGCTTTTATCTTTGTATTACAGAAGATAATAGTACTTTCTGGCTGAAAGTGAGAGAGGATATTAACGGTAGCTTGCAGCTTCTCATCAAATGAGGTTTTGTAAAAATACTCTGTAATTTTGTTGGCACTGTCTTGAGAGATGGTTTTAATGCTAATGGCATCTTTTTGTATCTCTTTACTCAGTGTCATAATCTCATCAGGGTAGGTTGCTGAAAAGAGCAGGGTTTGACGATGGGTAGGTGTGTTAGAGATAATCTTTTTGATATCATCAAAAAATCCCATGTCAAGCATTCTATCTGCTTCATCAAGCACTAAGGTATCCATAGCTTCTAAGTTTATGGTGCGCTCACTAATATGTTGAATCAGACGTCCTGGTGTTCCTACAACAATATGTGCCCCATGACGAAGTGAATTAACTTGGCGATTAAAAGGCGTTCCGCCATAGAGCATTAAGATTTTAACATTGTGTTGAAACCGCGCTAAACGACGTAGCTCTTTGGCTACCTGATCAGCGAGTTCACGAGTAGGACAGATGATCATGGTCTGGATTTTAAACTTTTTCACATCAAGTTTGTTGAGCACTCCGATGCCAAAAGCAGCAGTTTTACCACTACCCGTTTTGGCTTGGACAATGACATCTCTGTTTTGTAGAATCTCAGGAAGACTCTGAGCCTGTACGGGTGTCATTGACTTGTATTCGAGAGTATTAAGATTTGACAACATCGCAGCTGAGAGTTTTAAGTTTGAAAAGTCTGTAGGAATCATAAGGGGGTCTTTGTAGTTTAGTGAGGGTATTATAGCATTAAAGTGACTGCATACTAATGCAAAACAATAAAGTCGATGACGCTATCATCTTCGACAGCTGACTCCTTCTCTTTCATCGCATAATGTAAGTTTCTAATAGCTCGGAAGACCATATCTTTAACTTCATCCATGTGATTAACCGAAGTTAATCCTGCAGAAAAGCTATCATTTGGATGCTCTTTTTGAAGTTGATACAAGGTGTTTTTAGCTGCTGTATAGGCATTTTCATGGGTTACAAAGCCAAAAACAACACAGTTAAAGTTCTCATCTATTGGAATCACTTCATCGGTTTCACGAACCGATTTTAAAAGGGTTTGCGCCACTTTAGGGTGAGTAGAGTGAAAAATAGCGATACTAAAAGGAACATCATAGCGCTGATAACGATAGATGTCTTTATGAATGATTTTCTCAAGAAGGTCATGGTTTTTAGTCAGTAATGCATGAAGTGCTTTAATATCCATAAGAGTCACCTTTTTGTATTTGTCCCATTATAACACTTTTAAAAATTAAAGGGCATCTCTAAATTTAAAATGTTAGAATTTTAAAAATTGATACAAGGAAAAGCAAGAACATTATGAGTATGTTTACTTTACAATCTCCAGCAGGTGGTTTTTTAGATGAAAGTCTAGAACATTTTAATAAAACTTTTGATGATTGGTGTGTTCAGTTTGATAGCTTCGAGGATGCAGCTCTTATTGCCGATACGCTTGATCAAAGAAGTAAGGTTGAAATCGTTGAGATTACGCCACTAAGCTACCCCAAATACTTTTTCCATAATCTTCAAGGAAATATTCATGCAACACGAGAGATAGAGGGTAAAATAATCTGTATCGTAGAACCTTTTATGGGCTCAAATTTTCGTATCGCCATATGTGACTTAAAAACGAAACAAGTGCAATTGACTCAAACACGTTACAAAAGTGTTTTAAGCGTAGAAGGTGCTTTTACAAACTTTACGATTTAACTTTTATTATGTATTTACGCTGGTAGAGACAGCCATTAGAAACTGTAATAGACTCACAATATGATACTATTTATGTTGATTATTCGACTCAAGGAGTAATGCATATGGTTAGATTGGCATCTTATCTGATTCCTAAGGTGAGTAAGGCTACAGCAATAAGAGATATTAATCGACTGCTAGAATTTGACTGTGTTGTGCAAATAGAAGGAACTAAAGGTAGAAATTAGGTAATCAATCTTCATACTTTCTCCATAGAGTTAATCTATCATTACAGTACTTTACTATTGATTAGGAACTGTCATGAATCTTTTAATTGCCGAAGACACACAAGAGACACGAGAGGTGTTGAGAAATATCATAACTTATAGTATAGATGATACTATACAAATATTTGAATCGGAAAATGGGAGTGAAGCACTCGATATCATCAAAAACAGTGATATAGATATACTCCTTACAGATATCATGATGCCATCTATGGATGGTTTTGAGTTGATTAAAAGAGTCAAAGAGTCTGATGCTACAAAGCATATTTTTATCGCTGCTATTACAGGTTTGAGTGGTGAGGAGCAGGTGAAAAAAGTCTTCTCATGTGGAGCAGACTATTATATATCAAAGCCTATTCAGCAAGAGGATATTATCGCAAGGTTAAAACTTATCTATAAACTTGTGAAAAAAGAGGAGCACAACACTCCTGAACTCATAAGAGATACCTTTAACCCTTTTGAAACCCCTGCCATGAAGAACTACTATACAATATTTACCATCTTACAAGAGGATGATCTGTATCAGATTATCCACTATATCATCGCTCTATACCCACAGAGCAACAAGATGTTACTCAAAGATTTTATAACACTCCTTTTAAAAAGTTACGAAGCTATAAACTCCGATATGGATGTAGCGTTTGAGATAATGCTAGAGTCATCCTTTGATGATACCTATCTAAGTTGTACAAACATCCCATTTATAGAGGCTCTAAAGAGTTATGAGCAATCCCTATCGCAAAGTTATGAGATAAAGTATATGCGCAATAGCATGACAATAAAAATTCCAACAAAAGGCTAAATCATGAAAATTTTAATTGTAGATGATAGCAAAGAGACGAGAGAGTCTCTCTTAAACATCATAAAAATAAAAATCGATGCTACTTATGAGATAGAGTGTGCTGAGGATGGTTTAGAGGCTTTGGGAATTGTTGAGTCATTTAAGCCTGATATAGTGCTGACAGATATCTTAATGCCCAAAATGGATGGTATTAAGTTCGCTTCACTACTTAAGTCTCAAAATGAGACAAAGCATATTTTTATCGCGGCTATTACAGGGTTGAGCGGGGAGGAGCAGATTAAAAGAATCTACTCAAGTGGGGTTGATTTTTATATCTCAAAACCGTTTCAACTTGATGATATCGTAGCAAGGTTAAAAGTTATTACCTCTTTAATGAAGCAGACAGATGGGGTCTCTAGTCTCAAAGCATCATCAGTTTTCAACTGTTTTCATGAGGAGTATATCAAACACTACTATACAACTTTTACCATTACGCAGGAGAATGACATTTTCCTCATCTTTGACTACTTCTCGAAACAAAACATTGAGTATAACTCCATCATCTTAAAAGATTTGATAGTAACTCTGATAAAAAGTTATAGAAAGATGCAAACAGAGCATAAAAAATTTGATTTGATTATTGAAGAGTCTGAGGAGTATATATATCTTACACTCAAAGATGATGCTTTTGTGACAACCATAGAGCAGTTGGTAGATAAACATAGTGCTCTATTTGAGTATAAAAGAGATGCGAATGTTATCTCATTTAGAATAAATATCATCTCCTTTATAGAGCCAAAACAAGATGTCATAAGTGATAAACCAAATAAATACCAAAATGAACTCATATCTGCTACAGAGTTGATGACTATCAGTTCAGATGATTTAGATATCTATGTTGATGAGTTGCAAGATGCTCTTTTAGACTATAGATCTCTTTGTAATGAAGAGGCTGTCTATAACATTTCACTACGACTAACACTTGTTACTCTTTTTGATAACTACACGAGTATCTTTAAAAAAGTACCGGAGTTTGACAGAGTCTCTTTAGCACTTCAGAGTGTTGCTCTGCTTATCAAAAATTCAAAAAATAAAAAGTTTTCCAAAGAGGTAAATAGCGAACTTATCAAGCAGATTGAAGAGTTAAACATAACCATAGAGCAGTGGATTAAAAAAGTGATAGTGAAACAGAACTCTTCTGATGTACATAGCAGTGATTATAAGATTATAAGTTGCTGTACTGCCTTAGAGAACATTTTTGATACATAGTAGAGGAGGATATTGTGAAGCTTGTCTTTGTCGATGACAGTAAAATAGTTTTAAAGACATTAAAAGCTTTAATTCAAGATATGCTTGATGCTAAAACAGTAGAGTGTGAGTTTTTAAATGAGTCAGCTCAAGTCAAAGAGAGACTAGAGGGTAGAAGTTTAGAGTATGATGTGCTGTTTGTTGATATCAATATGCCATATGTAAGCGGGTATGAACTCGCTCAAGCGGCAAAGAGTATTGATAAGTATAAGTTTAAACCTATCATTGCTATCACCTCTGAGTTTACAGATGAAGCGAAAAAGTTAGGGGAAGATTTTGGGATTGATGGTTGGTTTTTAAAGTCTATAAACCAAGACTCTTTGCAGTCATCAATAGTTGATGTCATTAAACAACTCTATAAAGAGAAAGCATAAGATGAAAAAAATAAAACTCTTTATTGTTGATGATTCTGCAATCGTTAGACAAACCATATCAAAATTGCTTGAAAATGAGCCAGAGATAGAGCTTTTAGGTGTAGCAGCTGACCCTATTTTTGCCATGGCTAAGTTTAAAACTACAGGTTTACCAGATGTGTTGATACTTGATATTGAGATGCCAAGAATGGATGGAATTACATTTTTAAAAAAAGTTATGAGTGAAGAGCCTATCGCAACTATTATATGTTCTAGTGTCGCGAAATCGGGTTCACATCAAGCTATAGAAGCATTACAAGCGGGTGCAGTAGAGCTGATAGAGAAGCCAAATATTCAAACAAAACTTTTCTTAGAGGAGTCGAAGTCTGTACTCTTAGCAAAAATTAAAGCCGCATCACATGCAAAACTGAAAAGAGTATCATCACGCACCCAAGGAGTAGCCTCTGTCACTCTTCAAAGAGAGAGTGATATTGTGAAAAAAAAAGTGCCACTGAGTGGAGGGAGTAGGGTGATAGCGATTGGCTCCTCAACAGGAGGTGTTCAAGTGATAGAGAAGATTTTAACATCGCTTCCTCTAAGTTGTGTCCCTATTATGATTACACAGCATATGCCAGCGGGGTTTACAGCATCCCTAGCAAAGAGACTCGACACCATATCAAAAATCTCTGTAAAACAGGCAGAGGATGGGGAGGAGTTGCAAAATGCAACGGCATATATAGCCCCAGGTGATAAACACATGTTAATACAAAGGGTGGGTCTGAAGTATCTCATAAATATCAAAGATGGACCAAAAGTCTCCCATCACCGCCCCAGTGTAGATATACTTTTTCGTTCATTTTCAAATGAAGTGGGAAAGAGTGGTGTCGGTATAATCCTCACTGGTATGGGGAGCGATGGGGCACATGGTATGAGAGAGATGTTTGATGTGGGTGCAAAAACATATGCACAAGATGAGGAGAGTTGTGTTGTTTACGGTATGCCAAACGAAGCGGTGAAGTTAGGTGGTGTCACCCACTCCCTAAGTATCGATAAGATAATTGAGCTTATCCAATCTATTAGGTGAAAAGTATGATCCAAGAGCATTTTGAACTCATAGATAGACGACTGACGAAGTTTACAGTAGTATCTGTAATATGTTTAGTTTTTATGGCACTATTTCATATAGCGTATGAGAACTATATGATGAGTGCGGTTCTAATATTTATATCTATAATTTTGTCACTTAATGCTATTACTACTTTCTCATTACATGTAAAAGTATTTATAATGCTATGTGCAGGAGCTTTACTTCACATTTTTTTACTTTACAGTGGAGATACAGGTCAGAGTGGGTGGTTGTGGATACTTCTTTATCCCCCTGTAGCTTTTTTACTTAATAATAAGAGAAATGGATTGATCTGGACACTACTTTTAGGGTTTGTAATTCTCACAATCTTTTTACTGCAATATTTTCATTATTTTATATCTGCTTATTCAGAGTATCAACTTTTTAAGTTAATGCTTGCATATGCAGTGAGTGCATGCTTGATGTACAGTTTCCAATCAGAAGTTGACCTTTATACTCATAAGCTAGAGACGCTAAATAAGAGTTTGGAGGAGCAGATAAAAAGCGAGGTTGAAAAGAATAAAAGGAAAGATACGATTTTAAGCACTCAAGCAAAACATGCACAGATGGGTGAGATGTTATCAATGATAGCACATCAGTGGAGACAACCTCTCAATGCCATAAGTGCCAATGCCATCAAGATGAAACTTGAGAATGACATGAATATGTTAACTGGCGATAAAATCAATGAATCAAGTGAGTTTATCCAAGAAAAAGCACAAAATCTATCTGAGATTATTAACTCTTTTTTAAAGTTATCAAAACCCTCTAGTGGGGATAGTGAGTTTATACTAGAACACTCTATATCTAAAGCATTAAAGATGGCCTCTACTCAATTAGCCCTATCTTATATAAGCTTACATGTAGAGTATCAAGGGGAGAGCAAAAGTAGAGTTATTTCAGGTTCAGAAGTCTTTTTTGAGCAAGTTTTCTTAAACCTTCTGATGAATATAGAAGATGCCTATAGCGAGCAAGCCAATAGTGAAGAGAAGAGTATATCTATTATTGTTGACGCTTTCGCTAATATCAAAGTAATAGATAGAGCGGGAGGGGTAGAACCTCTTATAGAAAATAGAATCTTTAATCCATACTTTACAACCAAAGAGGAGGGGAAAGGAACAGGACTTGGTCTCTACATGAGCCGTAAGATTATGCGCTCAGAGTTCAAGGGTGACTTGACTTATAGTAGTGTAGAGAATGGAAGTTGTTTTGAGATTGTGTTTGATAGAGAGAGCGAGAAGGAGTTGAGCGATGTATGATATAGAGAGATTAAAAAATATATGTTCTAATTTTACCGTACTGTTAGTGGATGATGAGGTCGCAGCAAGAACTCAAGTATATGATATTTTAGTGCTTTTTTTTCAAAATGTTTTCAGTGCACAGAATGGAGAAGAGGCTTTTAAGATATATAAAAAAGAGAAAATAGACTTAATTATTACAGATATCGCCATGCCTAAAATCGATGGTTTTGAACTTATGGGCCTAGTTCGTTTAAAAAATCCAACGCAAAAGATTATAGTTATGTCAGCACATACAGGGACAAATATCATCGTACATGCGATAAAAAGCAGTGTTGATGGATATATTCTTAAACCTGTTGAAGCAAATCAGATGTTTGAGGCGATAGAGAAAGCGGTTCTATCTTTAAATAATGAGTTAGACAATATAGAGTATAGAAAAATGTTAGAGTCTAAGGTTTATAACCAAGAAATAAAACTTATAAAACAGTTAGAGCAAGACTATTTAACCGAGCTGCCAAATAAAGAGAAACTTCAGTTAGATTTTAAAACGGACAATTTTAATGAAATGATTTTACTCAATATAGATAACTTTTCTCAAATCAACAGTAACTATGGGTATCTTTTAGGAGATTTACTCCTTAAAGAGGTAGCGACTTTTCTGCTTGAGACTGTAACCGCCTCCGTATACAGAGGAAATGGAGATGAGTTTTATATAGCACTTGAAAACTCAT
>JAYEGP010000014.1:0-26265 GCA_034659135.1 Campylobacterota bacterium | reverse complement strand
AAGTTACAGATAAGATCATTCACACACATGGCAACAAGGTCGATACCCACCGTATCGTGAATTCCTGAGTCAATAGCAAGTTTAAGCTTGGTACCAACACCATCCGTGGCTGCAAGCATGACCGGTTCTTTGTACCCAGCAGGCAGTTCAAAAGCTCCGGCAAATGATCCGATACCACCGAGAACACCGGGGATTTTAGTTGATTTTACAAGAGGTTTAATGTTTTCTACAAAACTATTACCCGCATCAATATCGACACCGGCGTCTTTATAGCTAATTTGGCTCATGGATAGATACTCCCAACAATAAGTATTGGAAGTATAGCAAAGATGGAGTTATAGGGAGTTAAGCGTCTTCATTTTTTGGAGCGTCTTCAAGATCACACTTTTTAGTAATGATACAAGCAGGACAGAAGTTTACTAAACCTGCGATAAGAGGCACCACGCCAAGATAGAACCATGCATTACCGGTATACACACCGATTGCGATTAAGACCAAGCCCACAACGATACGAATAGGGCGACATATTTTTCTGAATTTATTAACGTCCATAAAAATGACCTTTTTGTGAAATTATTGTCGAAATTATACCTTACATGTAACAAATTGATATTATGAATATCAAGTAAAGCTTAATGCTATGCTAAGTCAAAGCTATTCAATGATTTTTAATACAGCTATGCTAAAATCGCGTTACTAAAAAAAGGAATAAAAATAATAATGAAATCATTTATCTATCCTGAAATGATGGTACACGTACCGTTATGTACCCATAAAAATCCTGAGACAGTTCTCGTTATCAGTGATGATACAACACGTTTTAATGAAGAGTTGGCACGTTATAGAGAGTGTAATGTTCGTGTTATTGATGCAAGCAGTGCCCTTGAAGCCATTCGTGAGCTTGAAGACAAGGCTTTTGATGTTGTACTGAGTGAAGCTACTTCAGATACGGTACTTTTGGCACATATCTCTCGTGTTAGTAAAGAGGATGCTCTTATCGCAATCACCCACCCTGATCTTGAAGACCTTGAGGCTAACCGTGCCATTATGAAAGCTTTAGGCAAAGATTTTAAAGTCATCATGCCTTACAATGCAGGAGACTGTACCCTTTTACTCGCTTCTAAAGAGTATCATCCTACAGCAGATATTATCTTGCAACGCAGTGATCTTTTAGAAGGTCAGCAGTACTATAACTGTGACGTTCATCCGGCTGCATTTGCGATGGGAAATTATGTTCGTAAAGCGTACTTAGGTCTGATTCGTAATTAATGGCTTTTGAATACGCCATAGCTTTAACGGGGGGTATTGCTACAGGCAAAAGTACTGTAGCTTCGCTAATGGGCTTAAATGGCTTGCGTGTTATTGATGCCGATACAATTTCACATCAGATTCTTGATGCCAATACGGCTTGGGTAAGCGAAGAATTTGGTGAAGCGTTTATAAAAAGTGCTAAAGTGGATCGTTCGGCATTAGGAAAGTTTGTCTTTAGTGATACGAGAGCTAAAGCAAAACTCGAAGCTTTTTTACATCCTAAGATTCGTGCTGAGATTGAAGCACAAAGCATTAAGCAAGATGGCTTTAAATTTCCCTACCTCATAGACATCCCTCTCTTTTTTGAAAATCAAAATTATGACATTAGAGACTCAGTTGTTGTCTACACGCCAAAAGAGATTCAGCTAGAGCGTTTTATAAAACGTAATGGTTTTTCAAAAGAAGAGTCCTTGCGTCGTATCGAGTCACAGATGGATATTGATGAGAAGAAAAAACGCGCGACTTGGGTTATTGATAACAGTGGCACACTCAAACATCTGCAACAAGAGTGTGAGAACTTTGTTGATATGATAAAAGAGAAGTATAATTAGAAAAAAATAAGGCTTGCAATGCACATCGCAAAATACTCTGCTAACGGCAATGATTTTGTCCTTTTTCACTCCTTCATCAAAAAAGACTATTCACAACTCGCTAAAACTTTATGTCATCGTCAAAATGGAATGGGTGCTGATGGTTTGATTGTACTTATTCCTCATCAAGATTATGACTTCGAATGGCTATTTTATAATGCTGATGGTTCAAGTGCTGAGATGTGCGGAAATGGGAGTCGTGCGTGTGCGCATTACGCCTTTACTTACGGGCTGGCTCCAGAAAAGATGGCATTTTTAACGCTTGCTGGTGTCATCAATGCTCACGTTGATGGTGCTATGGTTCAAAGTGATCTGACACCTCCAAAAATTTTAAATCAAGCGTTACATGTAAGAGGAAAAACTTGGTGGTTACTCGATACGGGAGTACCACATTTAGTCACCTTTGATGCGGATATCGATGACTTTGATATCGAAGAAGCAAGAGCCTTGCGTTATGAGCATAACTGTAATGTCAATATTGCCAAAGTCAATGAAGATGGAAGCTTACATGTAAGAACGTATGAGCGCGGAGTCGAAGATGAGACTTTGGCGTGTGGAACGGGAATGGCCGCCTGTTTTTATCGTGCCAATCAAGAGAGACTTATAGGCGATAGTGCTGAGGTGTATCCAAGAAGTGGTGATACACTTTATTTAGGCTTGAAAGAAGATACGATCACATTTAAAGGTGAAGTGAAAGCGACATTTACGACGCAGTGGAACTAGAGTCCCGCGGCCTCGATATTTTTCGCTTGCGTATCTGCAATGAGGGGATCAACGATCTCATCAAAAAGACCACCCGTCATGATCTCGTTTAGACGATAGAGTGTTAGGGTAATACGGTGATCTGAAATCCGGTTTTGCGGATAGTTGTAAGTACGGATACGACCACTACGATCCCCCGTTCCTACTTGATCCTTGCGTGCAGCACCCTCTTCTTCCATCTTCTGCTGCATCTCTAAATCATAAAGACGTGCTTTGAGTACTTTCATCGCCTTGTCTTTGTTTTTATGCTGAGATTTTTGATCTTGGTTGGTGACAACAATACCCGAAGGAAGGTGGGTGATACGTACAGCAGAATCTGTTGTATTGACCGATTGACCTCCACATCCTGAAGAGCGCATGACATCAATTTTTAGATCATTGGGATCAATAGTGACTTCAACATCATCAACCTCAGGCATGATCGCCACGGTAATAGCAGAAGTATGAACACGTCCTTGTGATTCCGTTGCAGGAACACGCTGAACACGGTGGGTTCCCCCCTCATACTTCATACGACTGTAGACCTGATCACCTTTGATCAGTGCCGTGATATCTTTGTAGCCGCCTGATTCAGAAGCAGAACTGTCCATGAGTTCTACTTTCCAACCCTTGACATCCGCGTAGCGCATGTAAGCATTGAAAAGGTCACCTACAAAAATAGCGGCTTCATCACCACCCGTACCCGCGCGCAGTTCAATAATAGTATTACGTTCATCGTTAGGATCTTTGGGCATTAAAAGCTTTTTAATCTCCTCTTCCATTATAGGAAGTTGAGGCTCAAGCTCTTTGATCTCTTCTTTGGCCAGTTCACCCAATTCTGGGTCACCAAGCATCTCTCTGTTATCAGCAATATCAGCAATAGTCTGTTTATAGAGATGTGCTTTATCGACAATAGTCTGAAGATCGGATTGTTCTTTAGAAAGAGCCGTCATACGTTTGATATCATTAGCGATATCGGGTGAACTGAGCAGTTCACTCAATTCATTATAACGGTCTATAAAAGGGGTAAGTTTATCAGCGAGCATGGGGTGCCTTAAACTTTATAAATACTATGAAAGAGCGTTTACAGCAATGTTAAGACGACTTACTTTACGTGATGCAGTCTCTTTTTTCAAAATACCTTTGCTTACAAATTTATGAATTTGTTGGTTAGCAATTTTAAAAGCAGCAGTTGCTTCCTCTTTATTTCCAGCGTCGATTGCCTCACGGACAGTCTTAACGATGTTTTTTAAACGTGTGCGATAGTAACGATTACGCTCAGTACGTGTTTCAGTCTGGCGGATACGTTTGAGTGATGACTTATGATTTGCCATATGCATTTATCCTTATCAAAATTTTTTTAGGGTAGAATGCTACCTTAAAGATTCTTAAAATTAAGTTAGGTTTAAACGATTATCTTATAAAACAGCTCAAGAAGGTGTAAAAATGAAATTATTTGGTACGGATGGCGTTCGTGGTGAAGCCGGTGGCTTTCTCTACGCAGGGTTAGCGATGAAAGTTGCTATGGGTGCAGGAGTCTACTTTAAAAAACATGCGAATACCAAACGTATTCTTGTAGGTAAAGATACACGTCGAAGTGGTTATATGATTGAAAATGCTATTGTGAGTGGTTTGACAGCAGTGGGTTATGATGTGGTTCAAATCGGCCCTATGCCCACACCAGCTATCGCTTTTTTAACAGAAAACATGCGATGTGACGCGGGTATCATGATTTCAGCAAGTCACAATTCGTACGAAGACAATGGCATCAAATTTTTTGACGCGCATGGCGATAAACTTAGCGAAGAGGTCGAAGCTGAGATCGAAACGATTATTGCCGATATTGACATGATCAAAGATGCGAATGTCAGAGGTAAACTTATCGGCTCGGCTAAACGTATCGATGATGTTATCGGACGTTATATTGTTCAACTTAAAAATTCATTTTCAAAAGAGCTATCACTTCAAGGGATGCGTATTGTTTTAGATACTGCCAATGGAGCGGGTTATAAAGTTGGCCCAACCGTACTTGAAGAGTTAGGTGCTGAGGTAATTGTTTTACATGATAAGCCAAATGGCCACAATATTAATGAGAACTGTGGAGCGCTGCATACAAAAGATGTGAGTGAAGCAGTGAAACAGTACCGCGCGGATATCGGTTTTGCGCTCGATGGCGATGCGGATCGTTTAGTGGTCATTGATGATAAAGGTGAAATTGTTGATGGGGATCAGCTTTTAGGAGCGATAGGCATCCATCTTCATGAGACAAAACAGCTAAAAGGTGACGGGATTGTCGCTACAGTCATGAGTAATCAAGGTCTTGAAGATGCACTCGAAGCAAAAGGTCTGAAGCTCTACCGCAGCAGTGTGGGTGATAAGTATGTTTTAGAGATCATGAACAGAGAGGGCATTAACTTCGGTGGTGAACAGAGTGGCCATGTGATCTTACATGATTACGCGAAAACAGGCGATGGTTTGATGAGTGCACTGCAAGTACTTGCCATTGTTTTAGAGAGCGGAAAAAAAGCGAGTGAAGTCTTACGCCCTTTTGAGCTGTATCCACAGAAATTGGTTAACTTACATGTAAAAGAGAAAAAGCCGCTTGATAGCATTGATGGATTGGATGAAGAGCTGAAAATTTTAGATGACTTACAGATTCGACATCTGGTTCGTTACTCAGGCACTGAGAATAAGCTCCGAATTTTACTAGAAGCTAAAGATGCCAAGATGATGAACAAATCAATGGATAGCATAGTAGGCTTTTTCAAACAGGCGCTCAATGGTTAAGTTTATTATAGCGATGACGTTTGCGCTGATTGGTATTTTTATTATTGATCAGAACTTAAAGCAAGTTTTTCTTGATGGTTACCGTTTTTATTCAGAATATTTTGACCTGATTTTAGTCTATAACAAAGGTGTGGCATTTTCCATGTTCGCTTTTTTGGATGAGTGGTTAAAATGGATACAGCTGGTTTTGATCGTTGGTGTCGGTGGGTATATCATTAGCCTACGTCAAAACTGTTACGCAGTTCCGGGTGGCATTCTTTTAGGAGCAGGACTCTCTAATGTGTACGATCGTTTCATTCATGGAGGCGTAGTAGACTACTTCTATTATCATCACTGGTTTAATTTCGCTGTCTTTAACTTCGCTGATGTCATGATCGATGTGGCTGTTGTCTGGCTTATACTATTAAATTTTAAACCAAAACTCTGCAAGGCTTGAAAAGAGCTAAGAGTTTTGCTATACTTCCGACCTCCAAAAACAATTGCTCGCTTAACTCAGCTGGTAGAGTGCCACTATGACATGGTGGAAGTCACAGGTTCAAGTCCTGTAGCGAGCACCATTGACTTCTATAAGAACAAAACAGACTAAAATCTAAAAAGTACCCAAAAATCTTAATCTATTGTTTATGCTTATATTTGATATTATTAGCCTAGTATCAAAAGACTTCTTTCATAAGCCCTTATATGGCTCAGAGAGAGAAGAAGTCTAAGTAGGAAAAAAATGGATTACATAAAAATATTAGGATCATTTGGGACTAAAACTTTTGGAGAGGGCACTACCTGTATTCAAGTCTCAAAGAAAGTCTTGATTGATGCGGGTAATATTATTAACTCATTAAAAGAAGATGCAAAGAATATCGAGTATCTTTTTTTAACGCATTCGCATATCGATCACATTTTAGACCTGCCTTTTTTGATTGATCTGTATTATACAGATCAAACACATACTTTGAATATTTATGCTTTAGAAGAGACGATTAATTCACTTAAAAACCATCTTTTTAATTATGAGCTTTATCCCGATTTTTCTCAAATCAATCTTCTAAATTCTACGAATAAGGCGTTGAAATTTAATGTCATCGATTTTGATCAGGAGTACTGTGTTGATGGAATTACTTTAAAACCTGTACAGACGAATCATACGGTTAGCAGTTGCGGATATGTCATTACTAAGAATACTCAGAGCATCCTTTTTACTTCCGATACTTACATCAATGATACCGTTTGGGAGCTATTAAACAGGGATCATTCTATCCGTATTTTGATTACCGAGGTCTCATTTCCTTCAGAGATGTATGAATTAGCTCGACAAAGTAAACACTATACGCCCTTGATATTATCCCAAGAGTTGAAAAAATTAAATCGAGATGATATTACGATTCACTTGATGCATTTTAAACCAAATTATATGGATGTTTTACTTGAAGAGATAGATCATTATGGATTGTTAAAAAATGGTGGAATGATTTTACATGAAGGCTTTCTTGTCACGTTTGAACGGAGACAATTAAAACAGAAACGTGAGTTGACAGAATTTGAGATATCTGATCAACTGATACAGACGGGGATAGCACTCTCAGCGCATGAGAATCTTGATCTGCTTGAGCAAAAGATTCTTGAGAGCGCAATGAAGTTAACCGGTGCAGATGCAGGAACGCTTTATCAGTTAAATAGTAATAATTCACAACTACAGTTTAAAGCTTTGATGAACGAGAGCTTAGGAATACGTATGAGTGGTGGTGAAGCGATTGATTGGGAACCGCTATACCTCTATGACAGCAAGGGAGAGATGAATCTCTCCTCTGTAGCTGCTTCATGCGCCCTTGAAAGTAAAGTTATTAATATTGAAGATGTCTATCGTACAGAAGATTATAATTTTTCGGGCACCAAAAAGTATGATGTCAGTAGTGGTTATCGATCGCAATCCATGTTGGTAGCACCTATGCTCAATCATGAAAAAGAAGTCATAGGCGTCTTACAGCTTATTAATAAAAAAGACATTTTAGGCGAAGTTATAAGGTTTGATGCCCAAGATGTGAAGATCATACAATCCTTGGCATCACAAGCAGCCGTTTCGATTAATAATGAGCAGTTGATCTCTGATCTTGAAAAACTACTTGAAGACTTTTTAAAAACTATTAATATCGCCTTGGATGAAAAATCTCCTTACACTGCTGGACATATTAGTAGGATGGTTGATCTATCTGTATCTATTGCAGAGAAAATTCATGCTGATGCTGGAGCGTTCAGCCAAAAGTTGTATAGTGATGAAGAGATCAAAGAGATTCGAATAGCAGCCTTGATGCATGACATTGGAAAAATTGTTACCCCAGAATATATCATGGATAAACGAACGAAGCTTGACACAATATTTGATCGCATTGTTTTGATTCAGATTAAATCTGAACTTTTAAAACGTGATGCAAAAATTAGACTTTTAGAGCAGCAAATTTCTGCTGGGACTTCTCAAGAAGTGCTTCAAGAAGAGTATGAAAAGAGAGTTCGCAAGATTAATGATGATTTTACTTTCCTTTCAGAGGCAAATGAAGGCAAAGAGTTCTTCCCAAATGAACAGATTCAAAGAGTTAAAGCCGTCGCGGAACAAAATATAGAAATTAATGGCTTGGAAATGAAATTTCTTAATAAAGATGAAGTAAAAAATCTTAGTGTTCAAAAAGGAACATTGACAGATGAACAGCGTGAAGAGATCAATAACCATGCCGATGTCAGTTTACGAATGTTGCAATCACTGCCCTTTCCAAAAATCCTTAGCCGTGTACCCGAAATTGCAGCTGGACATCATGAAAAGATTAGTGGTGGCGGGTACCCCTTAGGTTTGAAAGGCGATGAGATCTCTTTTGAAGCGCGTATTTTAGCTATAGCAGATATTTTTGAAGCCTTGACAGCCTCAGATCGTCCTTATAAAAAAGCCAAAAAACTTTCCGAATCCATGCAGATTTTATGGTACATGGCAAAAGATGGAGATATTGATCGTGATATTTGTCAATTTTTCTATGAAAGCGGATTGTATCTTGAGTATGCTAGTCAATATCTCAATCCAGGTCTTATTGATGAGGTTGTGCTCGATTTTAGCTTTGAATCATCTTCGGGATGAAGATCATTAGACTTGTTGCGATACAAGAGCATAGCCTAAATAGTCTCAAAATGAGTAAGATTGGATAAAATTTTTTTTGAGTCATAGCCAAAGCTATGGCGATGAAAAATTTTATTCAAGATTGCCATTTTGAGGCTACCCTTCGGGCATTAGCTCTGTATCCATACTCTGCGTTAAGACTCCTTGAGCTAACTCGTTAGCCCTGCGTCGTCTTGCCTTGATTATGAATACAGAGCTAATGTTTAGGCTATGCTCTTATATCGCAACAAGTCTATTATAAATCTTGACCTCCATCAAAGATTTTTCAAAAGCTTGTTGTATACTTCTCTATAGACTTTATTTTAAGGACTTTTCATGAAAAAACAGATTATAGGAGTGATGGCTTTATCAGTGTTGAGTAGTGTTTTAAGTGCAGATGGTGCAGCGCTTTATAAAAAATGTGCAGCATGTCATGGTACTAATGGTGAAAAACCTGCGATGAACAAAAGTAAAATCATCAAAGATATGTCAAATGCTGACTTCGTTGCAGCGATGAAGGGCTATAAAGATGGCTCATACGGTGCAGGACTTAAAAACCTAATGGTGATGCAAGTCAAAGCTCTTGATGACGCTCAAATACAGGCATTAGCTGATTATATTGTTAAATAATCTTCTTACATGTAAGGTTCTCGTTTATCACTCTTTCTCTAAATCATAATGAACGAGTTCTTGTATGGCTTCGCGCATCTCATCATGATCAAAGAAGATGTTTCGTGCAAGTTCATTGCTGATCTTTTTTAAGAGAGAACTCTTTTTTTTCTTAAGGGCCTCGGCATCTCCTTTAAGGGGAAGAAGTGCATTATATAACTCTGTTTTATACGCATCAATAATTTCACGTTTTTTCTCAGAAGCTGATTTTACCTCAGCTGTCTCGGCGTGATTGAGTGTTCTATAGAGCACTAGCGATAATATTGAAATGCCAATGAGTATAAAGATTGTTATCGCATCCATGACTATCGTTGATAATAAGCTTGAACACCATCCATCTGACGTCCCATGTTCAGTAGTATCATATCGGCAATCACTAATGCTGCCATGGATTCTGCTACGATTGAGCCACGAATAGCGACACAAGGGTCGTGACGTCCTTTAAGTGAAAAATCGACCTCTTCATCATGGGTTGTTGTTGTGTGTTGCTCTTTAAAAATTGAAGGCGTCGGTTTGAAATGTACTTTAATCAGGATTTCATCGCCGTTACTGATCCCCCCGAGAATCCCACCTGCGTGGTTACTTTCAAAACCACTGTTTCGAATGGGGTCATTGTTATCACTACCTTGTACCTTAGTGCTAGCGATACCATCACCGATCTCAACCCCTTTAACTGCATTGATACCCATCATGGCATCGGCTAAGGCACCATCAAGTTTGTGATACATCGGCTCACCTAGACCGATAGGCGCACCACTAATGCTCACCATTGCTACTCCACCAACAGAGTCATGGGCTTCTTTAGCCTGAATAACAGCATCTTTTTGAGCCTGTTCTATCTTGGCATCAAGGGCATAAATCTCACTCTTTTTTGGATGTTCAAAATCAAAATTTTCTGAAACGATACCTGCAATCTCACAGACACCACTCTTACATGTAATACCGAGTTGACTCAGCATCAATTTAGCGATAGCTCCCGCTGCCACACGTGCTGCCGTCTCGCGCGCGGATGAGCGTCCCCCACCACGATAATCGCGAATACCGTACTTATGCCAGTAGGTAAAGTCCGCATGTCCTGGACGAAAAACATCTTTAATGTTAGTGTAGTCTTTTGATTTTTGGTTGGTGTTGTAGATCACCATGGCTATGGGTGTTCCCGTGCTTTTACCCTCAAAGACCCCACTTAAAATCTCAACAACATCACCCTCTTTACGGGCTGTTGCGTAAGCATTTTGACCCGGTTTACGGCGATCTAGTTCACTTTGAATAAAAGCTTCATCAATGGCTAATCCCGCAGGTACACCATCAACAATACAGCCTAAGGCTTTACCATGTGACTCTCCAAAGGTAGAAAAACTAAAGCGTTCTCCACATTGATTCATGAGAGCTCCTTTTTTAAGAGATCTAATGCAATAAGAGCAGCTTCTTGTTGGGCATTTTTCTTACTTTTACCCATAGCCGTCGCATAGACTTTACCATCAATCTTCACAGCAATTTCAAACTCTTTAAGATGATCAGGGCCACGACTATGCACGAGATGATACTCAGGGGTCATTCCAAAATGTGCCTGAGTTAGCTCTTGAAGCGAGGTCTTATAGTCTTTAAAAAGAGAGTCTAAGGTGAGCTCTTCATAGTTCTCATCGAGAAGCTTTACCGTGATTGTTGCGACTTTTTCCAAACCTACTTCAAGATAAATTGCTCCCATGATCGCTTCAAATGCATTTGAAAGTAGTGAAGGTTTGGAGCGTCCACGGTTGTTCTCTTCAGCATTGGAAAGGTAGATATAATCACCTAAACTCAAGGCATTGGCGAGACGGGTAAAAGCCTCTTCGTTTACCAATGAAGCACGCATCTTTGAGAGCTTACCCTCATCATGTTTAGGAAATTTTGTAAAAAGATATTCTCCGACTACCAGATCAAGTACCGCATCTCCTAAAAATTCTAATCGCTCATTATTGTAGGGCTGTTTGTAACTTTTATGTGTCAGCGCTTCAATAAGGAGCTTTGTATTATTAAACTTGTAATCAAGTCGTTTTTCTAAGGGTTCTAATTCACTCATCAACTTCTCCTCTTTTGTATTGCTCTGCAAGGCCTCGTGCAATATCGTCACAGCGTTCATTCTCTTCATGACCATCATGACCACGAACCCAAGTACCATGAATACGATGGCCTTTTGAGACCTCAATATATTCTTGCCACAGATCAGGATTTTTAACCTTCTTAAACGAGCGTTTTATCCAGTTTTGTAACCACTCATTAATACCTTTGACCACATAACTTGAATCTGAAATGACCTCAACTTCACAAGGCTCTTTCAAGACTTTAAGGCCTTCAATAACGCCGCGAAGTTCCATGCGGTTATTAGTAGTATGAATTTCACCACCACTGATAATTCGCTCACTCTCTTTAAAACGTAAAATCGTTCCATAGCCACCAGGGCCGGGATTACCCAGTGCACTACCATCACTGAAAAGAGTGATTTTCTTCAATAATATCCTTCGTTAACAGGGTCTCACACATAATACTGTCGATACTGTGACAGCTTGGACAGCGGTGAAACGCAAATGGAAAGACCTGTTTGCACTCTTGACAGAGATACTCAAACTGTAAGGTCGCCCCTTTTTCATTGGCATGTCGTAATTTAATGAGGACATCAAGTTCAAAAATAGAGCTCCATTGCGCCAGATCAACCACACCTTTGGCAGTAAAAAGCTCGCGTAAAAAGCCATTAGATGCAATTATATCTAAATCGAGATTTTCCTCAGGTAGCTGCCATAAAATATCACTGATGCGTTCACACTGCGATTGATCGAGATGTTTCCATGCCATTGTTGCATCATGACGAAAAAGATATTCATAGATGAGATAGGAAAGTTTATGATGTGCCTCATATTCGTGAATCAAAATAGCATTTTTCTCATCATAATCCATCTTTGTGCTACGCATCAGAGATATCGCTTTGAGATAGAGTTTATCTTTTCCCGCATCCATCCCCAGCTCTTCTAAAGGCTCTAGGACCTCAAGGGCATGGGTGTATTCTTGAAGATATTCATAGACGAGTAAGAGTTGTTCAAGTGCTTGAGGCGTTCGTGGGTGTGATTTTAATATCTGTAAAAAAATCTCTTTAGAACGCTCTAAAAAACCTGCTTTAAAATAGGCTCGTCCTAGCTGTAGCATGGTGTCTCGACGTTCAGAACTCTCTTTTTGAAACTCTATTAAGGCCTGATAAATTTCAATGGCTTTTTCAAAATCACCCTCTTTTTCATAAGTATGCGCTAAAAGCATCCACGATTTTTCTGAAAGTCCACCCTCTGAGATAAGTGATTTGAGCTCTTTTTCACTCGGAAGTTTATGAAACTGTGCGGCAAAACGATCAAGTGTTTTATCATCTTCTTTGAGTTTATAGCGTCCCCACCAATAACTAAAAATCGCAACAATAAAAATCAGCACAAAAAAGACAATCACTCCGAAAAGAGGATCGCGAAATTCAATAAAAAGACCCGTCATACCATCTCCACTTTACATGTAAAGCTCATTATATCGCCTCATAGATAAAAGCAGGCATTGTGCTATAAAACGTCAACCAATGATCACGAGGTAAGCTTATCCATGGTATATCAATGTCACGCTGTTTTAAGAGTTGCTGCAGTTCACTATCACTTCCAAAGAACCGTGCATAATTAGTGACTCCTATTTGAAATCCTTGATCATCTTTATCAAGCGTTCTGATCTGAATGAGGTAAGCCAGTCGTAATAAAGATCCCAGTTTCTCTTGACGCGAAGGCAGGGGCATTACAGGCTTAATACACTTTAAAATATCTGCCACATCCCCTTTTAAAGCGGCATTTTCACACACGTTCATCATATCTTGCCAGCGCGATTCTAGCATTTTACTTCGAGGTAAAATTGCTAACTGAGCAGCGCTATCTAAGGTCTCATAACATTGACGTAACTCATTATCCGCTTCAACACGAAAAAGGTGTTCTGCCTTTTGAATAAAATGTGAGATATGTTCATAATGTTTTTGTAAATGCGGCATATCAAGCAGAAGCTCACAACGTGCATGTGCATCCTTAAAACGATCTTCTTTTAGGGCATTCATAATCTCTTCTATGAGCAGATCACTCTCTTCAATGACACTCTGATGTGAGGGCATCATTTTAAGGGCAGGGTAGCGTTTTGTCATCTTATGCAAGCGTGTATAATCTCGTGAGGCAATCGCTTTGGAAAAGTGAATGATATCCGTTGAGACCTCTAGTAAAAGACGAATTAAAGGTGCTTTAGAGCTTACCCTATTAAAGGCTTGTAAAATTTTTTTAGCTTCTATCTCTTTATCTTTAATAATCAATTTTTGAGCCTTGGAGAAAAGATCTTCCCACTCTTTTTCTATGGCTCTAAATTCAGGCGTCATTTTTAAAGGAGGATACGCTTCAACCAGTCCGTAAGCTGCATTTAAAAGAGATTTTTCTAAAAGATACTGTAAGCGTTTGTAGTGGTGAAAGGCATAAAAAAGATCTTGAACATTTTTCTTTTTTATGGGCGTATGTATAAAAGCTTTAAGGTGATGATGCGCTCTGTTGTCATCACCAAGCAGTAGGGCTTGAATGGCCATAGCATAGTGTTGTGCAAAAATTTTCTCTAAATCATGAAACCACGAACTCTCCTTTAAGATTGGAAACTCTTGTACTAGCTCATAGGCTAATTCAAACTGTCGATTCTCAATGCGCATCTGTAATGTTTCTACAGGCATTAATTTTGCGCATGAGATAAGACCTGATTCTTGTGCAATATAAAGTAGCATATCTCTGCCTAAAACCATCGCGGTAATATTGTCAGTAACAGAGATATAATGACTCTCAATAACTTCCATGGTATCAATATTTATCAGGGCAATATCCTTATGGGTTGAAGCAACGAGTGCAAAAGTTTTATCACTAAGAATGACCATATGTTTGATCGCACCGATAGAAGCAGAGAGCTGACGATGCGGTCGGTTTTCGTGAATATATAGCTTGCCGACCTTTCCCTCTTCATTACCCACAAGCAGACAGTTCTCATCTAAAAATACGATGGTGTTGATACGCGATCTCTCCGAATAAATGCGAATAGGGTGCGCTCCGCTAAGGTAATCACTAATAACGACAGAGTCTCCATACCCTGAGGATGCCACTAAGTGACGATAATGTGCAAGTGCTGAAACATAGTTATTGAGAGGTGGAATCATATGGTGGGTGTGTTCTGGAAATGAGGTGAGTCGTGATAGCATCTCTTGATGTTCGCATTGCCATAAGAGTACACGTCCTGTATTGGTACCGGCTATGAGATGTTTATTATCCGAATCAAAACAGAGAATTTCAGCTTGAGCTGCATCTATTTCGATACGTGTAATGGCCTTTTGAATCTCTAGGTCAATGAGATAAATATAGTGTTGAGTCGCGTAGGCGAGATAATGAGCATCAGAGCTAAAAGCAAGCTTTTTGGGCTGATTACCCATGCTAGCGAGCATAAAAGTTTTATCAATGCTGCCTTTTGGGGTGTTGAGAAAGTGTACATAATGGTCATCAGTAATGACACCTAAGCGATTATCACTAAAACATGCCATAGATACAATTTTTGAATTTAATTTTACAATGCGATAAGGCTTAATCATGGCGCTGCCAAAGCAGTGCTGTCGCTATCCATTCGCTTTTAATATTGCGCTCATAAAGCATAAAAACACGCTTACTTAAGGGACATTTGAGTTGCTCTTCATCACCTTGACAGCTTTTAGAATCTTGTAATAATGTGCCTAATTTAATATCTTTTGTAGTTCTTACATGTAAAGATCGACTCTCTATACGTGCAATATATTTATTGTCTTGTGTCGGATATATCTCTAAAATTGTTTCGCTAGAACGTTGCACTAAATAGATAGGTTTTGGTTTTCCTGCTTCAAAACGGGTGTACTTGCTGAGCTTAAAACCTAAAAGTGCCGCACTGATTTTGGCCTCTTCAAACGGAGTCGTAGCGCTAAGAGCTCCCACCCCTTTATCACGAAATTCTAAGCTATAAGGCATTCCTTTAGGTTCTGAGCATCCCATAATGAAAATCAATAAAAAAGGGTAAAATAGTTTCCTCATAAGAGTATTATACAAAGTTGGTTACAGTTTCGCTAAAAAAAGAGTACTATGCACGAAGAATTTACAAAAGATTTCCCAAAATTTCAAGAAAAAATCAAAAAATTTAAAGAGACAACCAAATTTCAAGCCCGCTTGGATGAATATCACAATCACTTTGAGCAGATGATGTCTATCTCCCCTGATGACATGCGTGAGTATGCTGAAAAATCTCCAAAATTCCTTGATGCAAGAAATCGTTCTTTAGCTATTATGGAACGTATTTTAGAGATTCATCGTAATTTAGAAGAGATTTTTAATATGGATGCGACAGGTTTAGGTCTGAAGTTTGAATATGACCTTAAAAAGGTTGATCAACAGATTGCTGATGATGTCAAAGAGTCAGCGAGACTCATTCATCAGTTTGATATCGAAAGTGAAAAGGGACGAAAAGCGATCAAAGAAGCCGACTCACCTCTCTTTTCACAGGCCTTATAAGGTCTCTAGCTCTTCATAAAGATTTTTTGCCATGTCTTTGTAGTTACGGCCAAGGTCAAGTAGTTTTTGCTGTCCCTTTTGGCCTATCGTAATCAGTTCACTCTCTGGTGTTTCGATGAGGTTTTTAAGTTTTTCACTGATTTCATTACTTTCAAACGCGCTAAAAAGGGCTTCGCTCTTCTCATCAAAAATACTACGGTTTTTTTCATTATCACTTAAAAGTGCCGGTACTGAGCAGCTGTAGTAGTCAGCTACTTTTGCTGAAAGTGCATTATTATAGAGTTCACGATCTGGTAAAAGTGCTAGTCCAACATCACTGCCACACACCTGCGCTTTGATCTCGTCAAGCTCATCGGCATTGACAATATCCACTTTATTTTTTATGGCTGGATAGACTTTTAACAGTTCAATAATAACTTCAGGGTTGGGTACAACAACACTCAAACTCCATGAAAGATTTTTAATCGCATAGAACGCATCAAGTACCACTTCAAATTCTCGCAAACGATCGAGTGAGCCGACATAGATAAAGCGTCGTACACCATCATCACGAATACTACGGGTGCTTATGGAGCCTGGATCAAGTGCGGTTACAAGTGGATAAACTTTACATGTAATATTTGGATAAAAGACCTTCTGCATCTGCACGGATGCTGGCATAAAGATATCGACCTTATTGACCAGTCTATTTTTACTCATATTTCCAATTTTAACCCGTAAGGCCTTTAGTATCCCTCTATTGCCTTTTTTTGTACGTTCATAAGCCTGTGTCGATTTGGCAAAAGAGGCTCGAAATCCTACTTTGTATCGGTATTTATCTTGATAGGCTATAACCGTCTTTAATATGTACTTAATATTACGCACAAAAACATAATCATACTGCGAAATATCCACTTGCTTTTTTTCAAGATATTCGATGATATCTTTATCGTGTTGTACGGGCACAACAAAATCATCTCCTTTGACCTGAAAACTGTGCTTATATTTAGTGTAATAGACCACATTGACGTGAAGATACTCTTTAAGGTAGCCGTGAAAAAGTGGACCAATAGTTCCATGTTCACTGTACTCTTCTTGATCGGTTATATATAGTAACTTTTTCACATTTTACTCCTTATTGTCATCAGTTAATTCGCTGATAAAACGCTCTTTATCAAACTCTAAATTTAAATATTCGCTTGCCGCTTCAACATCACGCAAGGCATTACCTAGACAGCTTGTTGCACCAGGTGAGGGTGTCATATTAAAGACGATACCCTCTCCTGTATTAATAGAGGCTTCACCTAGCATCAGTTTTTCATTCTCTTTATCTAAAACCTGAGGACGTACGCCACCAAAGCCTTTGGCATAGGTGATGTCCTCTTCTTGAAGTGAAGGGACAATTTTTCGTGCATCTTTAATAAAAAGTTTTTTATTCAGATAAGGTATTTCAAACATAAAATTTCTCAAAATATAATTTCGAATATCACTGTCTTTAAGAAGATCATAAAAGATCTTAAAGATATGCAGATCCAGACGTAAGGTCTTAAAAAAATCAATGATAGTAGCGTTGCCTTTAAAGCGCTCTAGTTTTGGAAGCACCAATGCTGTTGGTCCAAAACGGGTATAGCCATTAAGCAAGATATCGGGATCTCCATGGAGCGCCGCAAAAGGAAGTTTTGGATTTTGCACCATATAGACTTTCCCGTTTAAAATCTTTTTCGTTGAAACATAGAAACTTCCCGCTACGGGAAGCGTTGCATATTGATGCCCATAACCCATCTTATGGGCTAAGTAAAGGCTGTGTGCCCCCGCATTGACGACAACATAATCGGCAGTAAAGTGATGCCCCTGAACCGTTTCAAGGTGAAATATACTACCCAGTTTTTGAATATGCTTGACTTCAGAATTAAAAAAGATATCGGTCACTTTATCTTTAATTTTAAGCGTATTATCAATGAAACTGTCCGAAAGTGCTTTAAAATCAACCGTTGTCCACTGATCCTGAGCGCCCATACCAACAACATCTTCTTCACGCTCTTTACCATTTTCATCAAAGATGAGTGAGGGTTCAATCTTAGCGATCTTCTCTTTGTCATAAAACTCAAGATAGTCATACAGAGGCTTAAACTCTTCATACCGTTTTTTGATAAACTTAGCCTCTTCATGACCCACACCAATAGCCATCTTTTGGTGTGCAAACATCATCTTATTTTCATAACCGTGTTGCAGACAATATTTCTCAATCATCTTCGCAGTTCGCGTTACTTTACTTGCCTTTTCCAAGGTATAGTTCGTTTCAATGTCACCGCAGTGAATGGTTTGTGAATTGGCAGAGCCATTAGAATTTAAAACCGAAAGAGATTCATATTTTTCTAATAAACAGATTTTTTTAGCATTGGTATATTCTCCAAGCTCATAATAGAGTGCAGCGCCGGAAACACCGCCTCCAACTATTATCACATCATAATGATTTTGTGTCATAATTTTCTCCGATTATCGATTGATTCATTATACTCTTACTTATATAAATTATTACACATAAAAAACAATCTAGAACAAAAGCACTCATAATCGAGTTTTATGAGTAGATTCGCTCAATCATCAACTGAATTGAAGTCCGTCCATTAAATTCGTTTTTATTAACCGTGTAACTACAGGTCATTTTACGATCTTGAGGAACACTAAGTACCTCACGAAAAGCCAGTAGTTCATGACTTTGTCTCTCATGCGATGCGAAGCGGAGAGTTACCCGGCTATGCGATTTGTCAGCACCGAATAGTTTTACTCCCAGCACATCAGCATCTTGTGCCAAAAAACGCGGTCGCGGGTTGGCTTCACCATAAGGCTCAAAGCGTTCGATAATCTCTAGGAGTTCAAAGTCGATAGCACTGCTTTGAATCACACCAATGATCTCCTCTTTAGGAATAAAGTCATCTGGATCGAGTGTCTCAGCTTCAGCATTAATACCGGCTTTAAAGCTTGCAATATCTTTTACATGTAAGGATAATCCCGCAGCCATTTTATGACCGCCAAACTTTTGTAAACACTCATGCTGTGTTGCAATAAGATCGTAGATATTAACCTCACCTAAAGAGCGAGCACTCCCTTTGGCACGATCACCATCAATGCTTAAAACAATAGCCGGACGGCCAAACTGACCCACAAGGCGCGAGGCGATAATACCGACAACACCCTCATGCCAACCCTCACCATAGGCGACAATAATCTTATCATCACTGTTTACATGTAAGCTTGCTATCTCTGTTGTTTCGGCTTCGGTTGTTTTACGAAGATCATTGAGTTTATTGAGCAGTTCAAACTGATGAAAGGCTTTATCTTCATTCTCTGCGGTTAAAAACTCCATCGCAATAGAGGCGTCTTCTAAGCGCCCTGCAGCGTTAAGTCGTGGTGCAATTTGAAAACCGATATCTTCAGAACTAAGACGGCTTTTATTAATAAACTCACGAATGATGACCGATGATGCTCTAGTGCTTGTCATCATCTGTTTGAGACCTGCTTGAACAATGGCACGGTTTATTCCCACTAGTGGCATGACATCGGCTACAACAGCGAGAGCTAGCAGCTCTAAGTACTGAGACATATTGACATTGACATGTAATTCGTGTTTCACTAAACCTAAGAGCAACCACGCTACTTGTGCCCCACAGATCTCTTTAAAAGGGTAGGTACAGGCATCAAGCTTGGGATTGACAATGGCATAGGCATCGGGAAGTGTTTGCGATGGGGTATGATGATCGGTGATAATCAGATCAATATTTCGTTTTTTACAGATATCTGCCGCTTCAATGGCAGTAATACCGTTATCTACAGTAAAAACCAAGTCTGCATCGACACGTTCTAAAATCTTTGGTGATACTCCATAGCCATCACGAAAGCGGTTAGGAATGATCGCCTCAAGCGGATAGCCTATCTCTCGAAAAAAAAGCACACAGATAGAGGTTGATGTGACGCCATCTACATCATAATCACCTACTAAGGTGATGCGTTCTTGATTTTTAATGGCCTTAGCAATTCGAGAAGCTGCGCGCTGGGCATCATGTAAAAGCGAAGGGTGAGGAATATCTGAGAGCTTACTAAACTGGCCGCCAAATCGGCGCTCTAGTGTTTCAAAAAGTGTTTTTTTATCGAGTAGAGAGACCTTAGGCGTGTTCGACATCAGCTAAGGTTGCCTTTACAAATGAGAGAATTACTGGATTAGGTGTTTGAAGACGGGAAGTAAATTCTGGGTGAAACTGAACGCCTAAGAACCATGGATGCTCTTCAATCTCTACCGCTTCAATAAGACCATGAGACTCACCGGTCACCACCATTCCTGCTTTTTCCAAGGCATCACGATAACTTGGATTGGCTTCATAGCGGTGACGATGACGCTCAAAGATAACCGCTTCATTAGCATAAGCATTCGCAAGGTGTGAGCCTTTTTTTGTTTCACAGGGGTACTCACCTAGACGCAGCGTTCCACCCATTGGCGATTCGTGAGTACGCAGTTCAGTTGAGCCTGATTGATTGATAAAGTTGTCAATGAGATAGATCATTGGATTGTTTGTCTCTTCATCAAATTCAATAGAGTTGGCATCTTCAAGACCGAGGACATTGCGTGCGTACTCAACTAATGTTAACTGCATCCCTAAACAGATACCCAGATAGGTTACTTTGTTGACACGGGCATATTCGATGGCTCTGATTTTACCTTCAATACCACGCGCACCAAATCCACCTGCAACAAGAACCGCGTCACAATCACACAGCAGTTCATCCGCTCCACGTGCTTCGATCTCTTCGCTATCAACCCAGCAGATATCAACTCGGGTATCGAGATGGGCTCCAGCATGAATAAGTGCTTCAGTTAGTGACTTATAGGACTCTTTAAGTTCAAGATACTTTCCAACAAAACCAACAGTAACACGCTTTTGAGGTGAAACAATCTTTTTAACAAGGGAGTCCCACTCATCCATGTCTGGATGGAATTCACCCAATTCAAGATTTTTAGCAATAGGGGCTAAGATATTTTGCTGTAAAAAGTGCATCGGTACCGCATAAATACTTGCCGCATCGAGCGCCACAATAACACTCTCTTGAGAGATGTCACATGAGAGTGCCAGCTTCTTTTTAAATGTCTTAGGAAGAGGTGTTTCAGACCGCGCGATAATCATCTGCGGTGTAATCCCGATACGACGCAGCTCTTGAACGGAGTGTTGCGTCGGTTTGCTTTTAAGTTCTCCCGCCGCTTTGATAAAAGGAATTAATGTGACATGGATAAAAAATGTCCCGGATACTTCATCATCATGCTTCATCTGACGAATCGCTTCCATATACGGAAGTCCTTCAATGTCACCTACCGTTCCTCCAAGCTCCACCACCAAGATATCGTGACCTTCACCCGCTTGTTTAATACGATCAACAATCTCACCCACAATGTGAGGAACAACTTGAATGGTCTGACCCAGATAGCCTCCCGCGCGTTCACGTTCAATTACCGATGAGTAGACTTGTCCTGTTGTGAAGTTGGATGTTTTAAGATACGAGGTGTCTAAAAAACGTTCATAATTTCCAATATCAAGATCTGTTTCTGCCCCATCTTTGGTAACAAAAACTTCACCATGTTCAAGTGGGCTCATGGTTCCAGGGTCAACATTGATATACGGGTCAATTTTTAGCATTCCGATATTTTTACCCGCGTGTTTTAGCAGTGTACCGACACTAGCCGCTGTTATCCCTTTACCTAAAGAACTCAGTACTCCACCCGTTACGAAAATATATTTTGTCATCTTGTATCCCGTCAATTTAGTTACATGTAAAGCATCTATTATTGATGGCATTATACTTTGTATAAGCTAAGCCTGCTCTAAAACTCACCTATTATATCGTCAGTCGTGAAAAACCTTATTTTTGGGAGATTGCTTTAGAAAAGTTCTCATTATTTATAATGAAACTATGGTACCTAAACTGCTTAAAATATAAGATAAATTCTAAAAGAACAGCTCTTAAACTTGAGCTTGATCTCTTTCTGTTTAAGCATATGTAAAAAATATGATAAAATCTATCAAGTTTAAACCTAATTGAAAGGTCATTATGGAATCTATTTTACTCTACAGTGTCGCTGCACTTGGTATCTCTGTTACTATCAATCTTATTTTAAAAAAACTTGGTGTTTCACAGATTATTGGATACATCCTAACGGGTACTGTGATCGCTTATGGTTTTAATCTGCATCATGTGACAGACTCTCATACTCTTGAGCTTGTTGGAGAGTTTGGTATCGTATTTTTGATGTTTACTATTGGTCTAGAGCTCTCTCTTGCTAAAATGAAACTTATGAAGCTAGAGGTCTTTGGTAATGGGGCGATGCAGGTAGGAATCAGTGCAACAATTTTTTATCTTATAACCCACTATGGCTTTAACATTGCAGCCTCGACTTCGATTATTATTGCCCTTGCCTTGGCACTTTCCTCAACGGCTGTCGTGCTTAGTTATCTTAAAACTTCTAAGCAGATTCACCAACCTTATGGGCAGCGCGCTATGGGAATCTTAATATTCCAAGACCTTGCGGTCATCCCAATTTTACTTTTAATTGGTTTCTTAAGTATCAAAGACCTTGATCTGCAGACCGTACTTATAGATACTGCGCTGAGTGCTTTTATTGTCGTTGGACTTCTTTTTGTCATCGGAAAGCGTGTGATGACCTGGCTGCTTCACTTCTCGGCAGATAGCAATATTGAAGAGCTTTTTATGGGTTCTGTTCTTGTTATTTTGATGGGCGCGTCACTTTTTGCGCACTATATGGGATTTACGTACTCACTTGGAGCTTTTGTTGCGGGTATGATTATCGCTGAGACCAAATATCATCACAAGGTCGAAGCCGATATTGCTCCTTTTAAAGACCTTCTTTTAGGTGTTTTCTTTATTACTGTGGGAATGAAGATTGATCTTATCTATTTTTCACACCATATTTTAGAAATTATTGCTCTCATTATTGGGATTTTTACGATCAAGACCCTCATCATTTTTGCGACTATTTTATTGACATCAAAAAAAGATGTTGCCCTTAAAACCGCACTTGCTCTGGCTCAGGTGGGTGAATTTTCTTTTGCTATTTTTGCCCTAGCAAGCAGTGCTGATTTGATTGAGGATGATCTGGTAGGTCTGCTTATTCTTGTTGTTGTTGTTTCTATGATCTTAACCCCGTTTATGATTGCTAAGATTGATGAAATGGTTGTCAAGCTTCTCAAAGAAGAGACTTACGATAACGACTTTGAATCATTAGAGGAGCGCCGTGACCATATTATCGTTTGTGGATACAGTGTTGTGGGTAAGTTTGTTGCTAAGGATCTCGCCCTTATGGGTCTGGAGCATATTGTTATTGACAACTCATTAAAACATGTCAAAGAGGCACAAGAGGCAGGTGAGAAAGTTTATTATGGAGATATGTCAAAACCCTCAATACTGGCTGCCTTACATGTAGAAAATGCAGCAGCAGTGATTATCACCCTCGATAACTTTGAGAAAAAAAGACTGATTTGTGAAGCGCTTCAGGACTTTGGCAATGATATTAAGGTCGTTGTTAAGGTGATGTCTCTTGAAGAGAAAGAGGCCATTAAAGCACTAAATATTGGTACGATTATCGATTCAAAAGAGAAAATCGCGCATATCTTAGTGGATGAGGCAAATCACTGTCGCATTTAAAATGATCTATAAAGTTCTTTTATTACTCTTTTTATTGCCTGATTACAGCATTGCCTCAGAGATCAATATCTTAGACAATGCCACAATCTATCTCGATACACAGCAGACAGATTTTAAAGATATCGCTTCTAAAAAATTTGAGCCTATCACGGCTAAGCACATCAATTATGGTTTTAATTCGGAGATTACGGTCTGGATAAAATTTACACTCAATAACGAAAGTAATAGAACGAAATCTTCAGTTTTAGAGATTAATAATCCGCTCTTAGAGCATGTGACGCTTTATCGCAATGATGGAGTATCACACCATTGTGGCCTCTTACATGTAAGCAAAGAACAAGAACATATTAACCCTTCTTTTGACATTGTACAGCCTCCTTATAGCACTCAAACTTATTACTTGCATGTAAGCAACAGCACAACAGCTTTGCAGTTTTCAGTTGTACTTAACGACTCCAAGAGTTTTCACACTAATGACAAAGTCAAACAGTTCTTTATTGTCTTGTTTATCGGTATGATTGCAGCATTTTTAGTCTATGCCCTTGCTCTGTATCTCTATACTAAAGAGGTCAGTTATTTTTACTACACGCTTTACATCGCAACACTTGTTTTTCAGCAGCTCACCTATGTCGGTTTTTTACCGCTTTACATGCCAGCAGCTTTTAATGAAATTGATAATCTTTTAGTTGTACCCAAAGTGGGCATCATGATTATCACCGCAGCAATTTTTGCGCGAAGTTTTCTTAAGACGCACAACTTTAGCCAACTTGATCGTATCTATAAGTATTTTATATACGGGGTACTTTTGCAGATCCTCTTTTTGGCGACACCTTGGTTTTATGTTCCTGAGGTCACTATCCTTACCGGACTTCTTTTTATCTTTTTTAACCTTTATGCGGGAATTTACGTCTATCAAAAAGGCAATAAACAGGCGCGTTACTTTATAGCAGGATGGAGTTTTTTGATTGTGGGGTATTTTTTCTCTATTATCGATGCACTGGGTCTCTACTCTATGATGTATCATCTTCCGAGTCTCGTGCTTTTATGCACGATTTTTGAAGCACTGTTTTTACTGATTGCATTTACGGATGAATTTAGTATTTTACAATCACAAAAAGAGCTTGCAGATCGCAAACTTATGCATGAACTTGAAGATCGCAACCTTATCGTTGAAGCCCAAGTTGCTGAGCGAACCAAGGCACTTAAAAATCTCTACAGAGAACTGCATCACCGTGTTAAAAACAACCTTCAGATTATCCTCTCCATCATTAGGTTGCAAGCTGACAGGCTTGAAAATGAGCTTCAAAGCGCTCCTTTTCTAAGCCTTGAAAACCGCATTCGCTCCATTGCAAAGACTCATGAACTTCTCTATCAAGATGAAGAGGTTGAAACCATTGATATGCATGACTATATAGAGAGTCTCTGTTATGATATTCAAAGCTCATTGAGTAAAAATGATTTAGTAGTGACTCTTGACATTGATGCGAAGATGGCACTTAGAGAAGCTGTTTATATTGGTCTTATTGTCAATGAATTGGTCTCAAACTCCATTAAACATGTGCTTACATGTAAGCATATTGATATCGCACTTCACAAAAAAAATGAACATGACTTCATCTTACATGTAAGTGATGATGGAGAGGGTTATGAGGGTGACATTCCTCAAAGTTCTTTAGGCTTGAAGCTGGTCAAAACCTTGGTTGACGACCAACTTGATGGTACAATGCTCTACAATCAAGCGAGATACGAGATAAGGTTTAGCCTATGAAAATTCCTATATTAATCGTCGAAGATGAGATGATTGTCAGTATGGAGATTAAAAGTATCATTGAAAAGCACAACTATGAAGTTATTGCAACCGCTACCAATGCTAATGATGCCTATCTTCGCGCACAAAAGTACCAACCCCATGTCATTTTAATGGATATCAATCTTAAAGGTGAAGATGATGGCATTATCGCTGCACAAAACATTCTTCAACACATTCATACAACCATCATCTACCTCACTGCTTTTAATGATGATGCTACTATAGAACGAGCCATCCAGACCAATCCTGCTGCTTATCTCATTAAACCCTTTAACCGTCAAGAACTTCTCGCTGCCATCAAAATCGCCTTGATGCACTACAATAATCACATCAACAGTTTAGAAGTAAAACAAGGTCATTTGATTTTAAACGAAGAGTTTTCTTACGATAAAACCCAAGGCCAACTCTTTTGTTGTCGTACTCCCGTACATCTAACATCGCGTGAAAATGAACTGCTCTATCTTCTCATAAGTGCCAATAAGTCCATTGTAAATACCTGCGATATGGAAAATATCATCTGGCCGGATAAGGCTCCCGTAGAGAGCACAAGACGCGCGCTCATTAGCCGTTTACGTTCAAAGCTCAAACACCAATTTATCGAAACACTTCCTGGAATCGGCTATCGTTTACAATTTTAATTCGTTCTTTTGCAACGTTTTTGCAACGCTAGTTGGATATGATTGTTCTACAATAAATTAAAGGAATTTTCATGAAAACAATTACAACGCTCTCTTTAGCAGTAATAACTGCTCTTTTTATCGGTTGTGGTGGAGGAAGCAGTACTACACCAGGTACCAATAACAACTCTAGTGTAGCTTCAAGTGTATCAAGCCAAGGAAGCTCAAGTAGTGCTTCTGCAACTGCTCAAGCTATCAGTAGCTCTAATCTTGCTGGTAAAACAGTAGTAGCAGAGTATAGTGATGGCACAAAAGTAAAAAATATTCAAAA
>JAYEGP010000013.1:0-6630 GCA_034659135.1 Campylobacterota bacterium | reverse complement strand
CGGTCTCATTACATGTAGACCCGATTTTAAGGGGATTGAAACACTCGGAGGATGTTAGGTCGCCTACAATCCTGTATTACATGTAGACCCGATTTTAAGGGGATTGAAACTTTAGTAGCAGTATCTTTAGTAGCCTTTTTAGGATTACATGTAGACCCGATTTTAAGGGGATTGAAACTGGAGTATAGGAAATGCTCTAGTACTTTAAATAGCTAACGCACCGATGCTTCGCATATCGGCTTGTTGCGTCGGCTAAATAAAGCCAAGCAGTTGGCTTTATTCTTAACGCCTTTGGCTGTAGACCCGATTTTAAGGGGATTTAAACTTGTTATGTCTTCTTTAATATGCTCTCAAAACTTATTAGATAATTATTCTTAGAAACTTCATAAAATATATTAATTGTCAAGAATTGTCATTCTTTAGCGTTAAACTTCAAGAATCAAAAAAGAAAAAATGTTTTATGTTCTTGGATTTATTTTGACATTTTTTTCTATTGCTGAAATTATATATAAAGGATTGATTAATGTTATTTTTATTTTTATGTTTAATTTTAATTGTACTTATATGGCAAGAATAAATGCCATAATTACAAGTAGAGCCGATTTTAAATTGTCAAGAATTGTCATTCTTTAGCGTTAAACTTCAAGAATCAAAAAAGGATTAATAAATGTTATGTCTAATTTTATTTTTTATTTTAATTCTATTTTTAGAGGTAAAATAAACGCCCTAATTACATGCAAATCCAATTTTATGAGGATATTTACGAGGTATAAAATATGAAAAAACATTACTTGATACATTTACCACACTGCGCAACTACGATTCCAAATGAGTTTATAGATGATTACTTACTATCAAAAGAAGCGTTGCAAAGAAATATCTACCAATACTGTGATTTATATACTGATGAGCTATTTGGTAGTATGTTTGATCTCTTTGATGGCGTGAAAAGTTCGTACTCAAGACTTTTTATGGATCCAGAAAGATTTGGAGATGATAACTCTGAAGATATGCACAAAAATTATAGACTGGGATGGTTTTATGAAAATGCTATTTTGTCAAAAGTGGCTCTGAGAAAAACGAATCATAAAAGCGAGATAAGAAAATATTTTGACACGCATCACAAAATCTTAAATGAAAAAACCAAGCATAAACTGGATTTATATGAAAAGTGTACCGTTATAGACTGCCACTCATTTTCAAATGAAAGGTATTGGTTTCATGACAAAAATCTTCAATTACCAGATATCTGCATAGGATTTGAAGCAAAGCATGTAGATGAAAATCTGGTTACTATTATAAAAGAAGAGTTTAAAGAGTATGATATAGGTATAAACTTACCTTATGAGGGGAGTTTAGTTCCTAGTGATTATTGGGGAAAAGATGATAGAGTGAAATCTGTTATGATTGAGATAAATAAGAAGCTATACCTTGAACCTGACAATATAACAAAAAATAAAAACTTCGATGCGATACAACAAAAAATAGAGGCTATTTTAAAAAAAATCCTTTAAGGGTGTCTGCAATTGACACTTTTTGTCATTTGAAACTCCTATACTACTCTTATCAAAACATAGGAGTTTTCATGAAAGTTTTATCACCTGCTTACTTTATCATCCAAGGCGAACCACTTTATGAGGACTTTGATGATTATGAGTATCTTCAAGAGATGTGGCAACTTAAACATATTGAAGAATCCCCAGAAGTATTTGACGAGATTTCTGATACCGATGAAGACGAGAATCTTTAACATGTCAGCACATTATCTTATCTGTTATGACGTCAGTGATGCTAAACGTCGTCGTAAGGTAGCAAAGATTGTATATGCTCTAGCACTGGGTGGACAAAAAAGTGCTTTAGAGACAGTTTTGAATCCTCGTGAAGTTGAAGATGCTTCACAGGAGATTTTTACAAAGATCAAAGTCAGCGAAGATCGTGTCAATGTGATTAAAGTAAAACCACGTGCTATCTTACTTGGACGTGCGAAACAGCTTACTTATGATGAGGGGGCGATTATTATATGAAAACGATCATCATAGATAAGGCAGATATTACCCTGCAAGTTAAGTCTGAATCTCTTTTTGTTGATACGCAAAGAGTCCCTATGCAACTTATAGAGATGCTTATTTTAGCTCATGATACCGCTATGAATTCAAAAACAATTATTGAGTTGAGTCGTCAGAATATCCCTATTTTGATGATCTCCAAAAACTCGCAAGACTTTGCCCTGACACTCCCGCAAGAGTCCAAAAACAGTGAACAAAAACTTTCACAATTTCGTTCTTTAGAGCATCGCCTTGGCTTTGCAAAATACTTTCTCAACAACAAGATCAAAACCCATACGGATCATCTTAAACGTTTAGGTTTTAATGTTGATGAAAATCTTTGGCAAGAAAAAATTGATAGCGCCAAAAAAATAGGGGATCTTCTTGGTTTTGAGGGAAGTTTTTCTCGTCTCTATTTTCAAAATTTCTTTGCTACCATTCCTAAAGTTCTTCACAAATCTAAGCGCAGCAAACGTCCACCTGAAGATCCGGTCAATGCTATACTCTCGTATCTCTACACCATTGCCTATAATGTTATCACCACGCAGATCTATAAATCAGGTCTTGATCCTGCGATTAGCTATCTTCACGAAGCATTTCGTTCACATTATGCGCTTAGTTCTGATATGCTTGAACTCTTTCGTTCCCATATAAATGAGATGACAGCGGGATGGTTTTTAGACAGAACATTGCAAGTTGATGATTTTAGTAAAAAAAATGGGGTGTACCTACGATATGAGAGTCGTAAAAAACTCTGGCCTCAGATTAAAGAGCTTAGTGATTTTTTAGCACTTGAGACTAACAAAGAGATCGCCTTGCTTAAAGCAGCTATTACATGAAATCGAAACGAGCTCTTATCATCAAAGAAGCCAATGCAAAGATTTACTACAAAGATTCACACTTACATATCGTTACACCTTATCATGAGCAATATGTTGGCTTTGATCAGATTTATGGTTGCTATATCAACCAACAAATAACTCTTGATATAAATATTGCAATGAAAATTGCTAAAAAAGTCCCTCTCTACTTTACCAATAAAAACGGCACCCTGATTGCTAAGATAAGTTTTCACGTATGAGTCACAATCCCGACTATCTTATCAGTTACGATATTTCAAATACAAAACGTCTTCAAAAGCTTGCCCGTCGTCTTGAAAAACTGGCAATTCGTATTCAGTATTCGGTATTTTTTGCACAAGCCATAGGACAAGAAGATCTGTTTGAGATCATGGAGACGATTAATGATGTCATAGATGATAATGAAGATGATGTGAGAATCTATACCATTATAGATGTGGGTGATGCTTTGGGCAGAGCCGTTGATCTTGAAAATCCATTACTTTTTATTTGAATGACATCTTTTGTCAATAGATGATTTTATAATAGCAGCATGAAACGAACATCTCCTAGTGGTTATAGATCACAAGAATTTTATGAGTATGTCAACTCTTTTAGAAGAGGGATGCAAGAAAATCCACGTATGAATTTATATCCAGAAGTTATTTATTATGGACATCGTTTAGGTGTTAACCGATTAAATCTTCTTTATGATATTGACAGCGGTGAAATACTAAGTCGTCATAACGCTTTTGCTGCTTATAAATATTTCTATGAACGCTATTTAAAAATGAAAGGAAGATTGTGAAAACGATGTTTATCTTACTCTCTCACCAGATGACACCAGTGCAGTATGAAGATGCAAAGGAATCTTTACATGTAAAAAACTTCACTGAGCTTTCAAAAGAGATATGGTCACAAATTCCTTGCGATTGTATTGATATAAGTGAATATTTGGTAACTATCAAGCATAATATCTTAAAGTCTTCAAAAGCAGGTGATATACTTTTGGTTCAAGGTGATTTTGGTGCTACTGTAGCGATGGTACAGTTTGCGCATAAAAATGATCTTATTCCTGTTTATGCCACCACAAAACGCATTGCCAAAGATAGGGTAGATGGCGATAAAGTCGTGACAGTTAGAACCTTTGAGCATGTAAGATTTAGAGAATATACTAAGGGGTATTGAATTATGGCAAAAATATTAATCTCATCGTTGGGAACTGGACAAAAAAGAGAAGAGGAATATCAAAAAGCGACCTATCAAATTGATGATAAAACTTACACAAGTTCTTTTATAGCCCATGCACTTTCTGAGCATCTTAAAATAGATAAACTTTTTCTTGTAGGAACAAATAAATCTATCTGGGATGAAGCTTATAAAGCATTTGGTGGTGATGATGATGGGTATCATATGGATCTTTATGAGAAAAAAGATAGGGGTCTTATTACACAAGAGGATCTTTTAGTATTCAATGAAACCGTTTCGAAAAAATTAGGTGCGGATGGTTCGAAGGCTTCAGTCATTAAGTTTGGTATCAATGATGATGAATTATGGGAAATATTTGAACGTTATTTAGAGATAGCAGATACCATTGAAGATGGTGATGAACTTTACTTAGATATTACGCATTCATTTCGTTCTCTTTCTATGATGTCTTTAGTTATGAGTCAATTTGCCGCTTCCATTTCAGATAAAAAGTTTCAGCTTAAAGGTGTCTATTATGGAATGCTTGAGTATCAAGGAGAAACGGAAAAAAAGATTGCTCCTATTGTAAATCTCAATATCTTATTTGAGCTTCAAGAGTGGATCAAAGCGATAGATGCTATAAAAAAATATTCAGACTTTGACCCCTTAGTAGAGATTTTAAATAAAGAAGATATCGAAGTAAAAGTGGATAATGTATTTACAGAACTTAATAATGCCATTGATATGGCAAATATGGCCGCCATACAAAAATTTGTTCAAAATGCTAGTAAAAAAATAAGAGCTATCGCATCATCAGAAAATAAAATAATAAAACTACTTTCAGCAGAAGTGATTAAGCTTGTAGATGAGCTTAATCATGATAGGATGTCAGATTTTCAGTATGCACTTGCAAAGTGGTTTTATAAGAATAAAAACTATGCCATGAGTTATATGGCATTGGCTGAGGCAATTGTGACAAAAAATTGCGAGCTTAAAAATCTTGATAGAAATGATTTAGAAAAAGAGAATCAAAAAGAGGTGAAAACTATTGTCTACCCCTACGATAAACATTTTCAAACAAAATATGAAGGTAGTATTTCAGATATCAGAAACAATATTGCTCACCAACTTGATGCACGAAGTGATAATACTAAGCGGGATATTGAAAAACTTCAATTTTTTATCGATGAGTTTGAAAGTTATTTCAAAAAAGAGCGAGTGCAATAATGGCAACAACCGTAGATAAAAAAATAAAAAATATTTACCTCTTATTAGAACGTCTGGCCAAAGGAGAAGGACTCTATCCTCAAAATGAAGCCTTACAGGAGTCTTTTTTTGGTGAAGTGGGTGAAGCACAAGAGCGAGCTTTGCGTCGCTACCTAAAAGAGATCCATGAACTTTATGGGCACATTGTACTGACTGAAAAAGTACCTACAGAATTTAGTGATCGTAAGGTGACCATATATCGTGTAGTTGATAAGAAGAGAGATGTATCAGAGATATTAAAGTATTTTATAGACCATAGTAGCGACCTGAGTTGGCTGCTTCAACTTGTGCATGAAAACGATCCTAGTATTCTTGAAAATATGCAAGACAGACAGACATTAGAAGCCAATATCAAAGCAGATAATGAGATCTTTCTTTTTAAAAGCAATCCCTTTGAAACCTTAGATACACATCATCAGCACAAACTTTTTTCTCAAGCAAAAATAGCGGTAAAAAACCACGAATATCATACGATACAATACCAATACCAAGAGCAAGAAACCTTACATAATGTTAAGTGTTTAAAACTTATATTTATGAGTAATAACTGGTATCTTGCTATTGAAGAAGAAGATGGGAACTTACGCTTTTTACGTCTTAGTTTTATTCATGCGATTCATTATGCTACGGATAATACAAAAAGTAATTACCAGCTAAAGGTCTTAGAAAAATACCATGACTTTTTTCAAACACTTCAAAATCCTATGACACTAAACATTCCCTTTCAAAGTGCGCGTCTAAAGGCATCACCACGAATAGCAATCTATTTTAAAGAGAAGATGAAGCCTTTTTTCCCATCACAAAAGTTTATCCAAGAAAATGACGATGGAAGTGTAGAGTTCTCCATAGACTATACTCAAAGCATAGAAGTATTGCCATTTATAAAACAGTGGCAACCTGATCTACTGCTACTCTCACCAAAATCCTTAAAAGAGGAACTCTTAGAAGATATGCAAAAAAGTGTCGCGCTATTAAGAGTATGAAATTTATCACAATATAATTCATTTTAGATACAATAATCAAGAAGTAAAAAATAGTGTTCATTTCAAAAAAATCGTATCAGTTTCGCTTAAGGTACGATTTTATGAAAAGCAGGGCTTTGCAAGGGGTGATTTTGCTCGAAACAGACATTAAAGCTTTACTTAAGTTTCGAGAGTTTTTTGAAAGCCCCTAATTTAGGTTGTTTGACGTACTATTGTTGCTATTACATGTAGACCCGATTTTAAGGGGATTGAAACCCTATAATATGATCACTTTTCATGAAGTATTGTATCATTACATGTAGACCCGAT
>JAYEGP010000012.1:0-6811 GCA_034659135.1 Campylobacterota bacterium | reverse complement strand
GGGTCAGGTATTGATAATTACTGCTATTGTTCTTCATATCATCTCTCCATATTTCGAGATAAGATTCAGGTAGATTTTCTTAAGCATCTCAAATCCTATCGAAGCCAATTTTATATTCGTTCTACCCAATAATTTGGTTTTCGGTGTAAATTTGCTATGGCAACAATTATAATCTCTTCTTCTCTGATTTGATAAATTATTCCGTATGGAAAACCTTTAATTAAGCATCTTCTTACTTTTTTAGAAAGTTGGTGCCAACCATCAGGATAAAACTTTATAAGTTCTAGCGCATCTGAAAATCTACGTATAAACCTATATCCAAGGTTGTCTTGTTCATATTCATAGTATTGAAATGCATCATCTAGTTCAGCAGAAGCTTCATCTAGTATGCTTATTGTCATCAATTATACTTTGCTAAAACTTTATACACATCAGTAGCTTGAGTCTTTTTAGCTTCATAGGCATTAATTCTTCGTTCAGCTTCTTCTGCCCAAATTTTATCAAGGTCATTATTGGGTACATCCAAACTCAACAAAAGTTGGTCAATGAGATGTATCTTATCTAAAGGCTTTAAATCAAAAACATCTTCGTATGCTAGCATGTGAGCCTCCTTAATTTAATCTTGAATTATTATACCAAAATAAACCTCTAAAATATTTTTACTCTTTTTTAAAACCTAAGATACAGATCTCATCCAGACCCTCTTCGATATCGATTTTATGCTCATTTGCCCAGACAATAATGTCGGTATCCACAACCATAAACTCTTCAACATCAACCATGTCATTTTTAATTTTTATCATATCGCGATCGCTTCGTAGGGAAAGATAGAAATCACTACGTTGCAGAATGTCTACTAGATCTTCAAGCGCTAAGAGTAGCTCACTGTACTGAGAATAATTTTTCATTATACGAGACTCCAACTCCAGAGACTCTGGACTTATCCCATATCCACACAGATTAAGAAGTTTATGTTCTTGATCATTCATCTTAGATCTCCATTTGAGAAGTATTAATGTTAAATAATAGCATACTTTTTCAACGAAGCATATTTTTCACAATCAAAACAGCCAATAGAGATACTTTCATCCACTTTTTAACAAAAAGAGACTACACTTCAATAAAAATGGATACCTAAAGTGGCTGAAGCATTACTAAGTGACATCGTACTTGTTGATATCATTGGCTTTTCTAAACTCAATGTTAGTTCACAACAAGAGATTATCTCCTATATCTCCAAAAGTTACAAAAAGATGATCACGAGGATGCTCCAAAATTCCAATATGCTTTTGGAACAACTCTTAAGCGGTATTGTCCCCACTGGAGATGGCTTTTTCTGTATTTTAAATCCTATTTATAGAGGTTATGGAGCGATTCTAGCCCTCTCATTCAACCATCTATCCGAGCTTATTTCGAAAAAATTCAGTTATTTTAGAGGAATCAGAATTGCGGTGCACACAGGGAAAGTCCATCGTTTTATTGATATCTTAGATCATGAAAACTTTGTCGGCCATGGTATGAATGAGTGTGAGCGTTACATCTCTTCACAAAGCCATAGAATAAGCACGGTCATCATGTCAAGAAAAGCCTACGAGTCACTCGAGCAATTTTTACTGACTCATCAAGATTTTCACTCCCTTTTAATGGAACGAGAGTTTAAGTTCAGTCCCCCTTTTTACTTTGAGGATAAACACAAGAACAGACATCAGGCTTATACCATATGGATGCGCCAAGGCGGCATAATCAATCCACCACACATCACATTACAAAGGAGTAAATATGCGGTTTAGTATTGACGAATATTCGCAGCGTTTTAAAATGTCAAAAGAGATGATTCATTCACGTATGCGTAATAAACGCCTTAATTATATTATCGAAGATGGCATTACCTATATTATTGTGCCACGGAGTTCACTCGACACCGAAGTGCGACGTGAGATTCATGAAGAGAAAAAAGTTGAAGTA
Organism: Campylobacterota bacterium; assembly: GCA_034659135.1. Taxonomy (GTDB): domain Bacteria; phylum Campylobacterota; class Campylobacteria; order Campylobacterales; family Sulfurimonadaceae; genus S010-53. Next base: position 4,846 of record JAYEGP010000012.1, on the reverse strand, counting down.
CAACAAGAGAAAGAAAAGCCTATGCCTAAAGCCGAACAAGTTCCTGAAAAAGCACCTCCTCCAGCATCTAAAAAAACAAGCGTTGGAACAATAATAGCCCTCTATCAAAAAGAGAACCATCAGCTCAAAATTCGCATTAAAGAGCTTGAAGCAAAGATCGATAAACTTATTGATGATAAAGAGCGTATGCTCATTGATGAACGCAATCGCATCGAAAAGGTCTATACCAACAAAGATGAGCAGCTTAAAATGATTTTAGAGCTTATCAACACTAAGATGTTAACAACATCAACACAAACCGTTCATGATGTCGATCTTGATACCCAAAAAGAAGAGATCGAAACAGAGACACTCGATGCCACTTGGCAAGCCCCTCGCCTTGTTGAATTAAAACGATACCTTAAAGCTTTAGATGTCGCTGCAGAGCAGCGTAAAGTCATAAAAAAACGATTTGCTTCAGGTTATGGTCATGATGTTCGCATTATCCAGCAAAATGGTGAATTCTTCCTAGATTTTTCAAAATACGACTACAGCGATCTTCTTAACCACTAAAACTCCTTTATAAAATCATCTCTTCTCTTTTCCAGAGAGTCATAGCATTGGCTCTCTCGTTTTCCTTAGTTCTACAATCACTATTTTCAGATAATTTTATACGTTTTTCCGTATAAAATATACAATAATAATAATATTAACAACGATAAAATGATGTAAAATACATATATAACTCATATTATATAAATTAATATGTATATAATTACAATTATTCTTCATTTTTTATACATTTTTTTGCTTACTTTAAGCGTCGCTTTCCTAAACTGTTCTCTATGGAACTGGCTGATCTTTTTAATATTCTTCATAATGCAGTTGAAGCCCAAAACAATGGCCGAAAAATCTCTCAAAAAGAGATGGCACTCAATTTGGGAATATCCATGCGTACCTATCAAGACTGGAAGCTTGGCAATGCAAAACCGCAAGCAGCAAAAGCGGTCATGCAGATGCTGGGTCGTCTTGATGATGAAGAGGTTATTAGAGTAGTGAGAAAAATCAATCGATTGGGGAATCAAACGTGAATAGCTTGACCGAAAAAGAACGCCTTGGATTAGACGAAGTTTTTTTATCAATATCTTCTCATAGCAAAGTCAATATCATTAGTCGTATAAAACACAGTGTTCGTACAAGGTACTCTAAAGTACGGGAAAAAACACTATTTACATTAAAGAGCCGTGTAGTAATGCCTAAAATAGGACATTTTTCATACAAAAATCGAAAAAAGAAGAAATCTTTAAGCTAACAGAGTATAAAGTATGCCTAGTTGAACCATATTTGCCCTCAAAACGCTTGTTTTAGGCTTATGATGGCGCACATATCTTTTCATGACAAGGGCAGTCGAATGAATAAAGCACAATTCGTAGAGTTAGTTCAAAAAAGCGGTGATTACAAAACAAAAGCTGAAGCTGAAGTTGCAATCAAAGCATTTACCGAAGCAGTAACAGAAGCATTAGTGGCTAAAGAAGATGTATCTCTTGTAGGTTTTGGTAGCTTTGCTGCAGCACTACAAAAAGGAAAAAGTGGTACGGTTCCTGGTACAACTAAAACGTATACGACTCAAGATAAAATGGTTCCTAAGTTCAAAGCGGGTAAAGGTCTTAAAGACCGCGTTGCAGCTGGTAAATAATTCTACACCGCCGCAGTTCATTGCGGCATCCCTCTTTTTTTCGATATAATTATTTCTAACTAACACCAACTAGGCTGTATCATGGGGTTTTTAACTTTTTTTAGTGATAAAAAAAAGCAGATTGACACAAGCTCACAAGCGCACCTCGCACTTCAAGAGTATGCCGATACCCATCAACTTTTATTATACAGATCTATTCCTATTTTTCATAGGCATGAGAGACAGAAAATCGCTGTACTTCTTTTTGATACCCATCGTGGCATCTATCTCTTCGATAGCGTTGGCTGGAAAATGCAAGAGATTAAAGATGCTACTGCAACGCCAGCAGCACCCAATAAAAAAGATAAGGCAGATGTTAAGGTTGATGCCATTCATAAGTTTATTCACAATAAATTTAATGAGGTTCTTCACGTTGAGGGGTGTGAGCTTGTTAATATACTCATTTTAGAACATCTCACTCAAGAAGATTTTGAACAACTCGATGAAAGTTTTCATACACTCATGCCAAAAAAACGTCTTATCTTTGCTGATGACACCCCAGAAGAAATTTCACAAAAGCTACAAGAGATATTACCTAAGCTTGATCAGCCTTTAAGTGCTTCGGTACTCCTTGGCGCACTCTTTTTTCATCTCAATATCATGCCTGATAATCTTCATAATCAAAATGCCCTATTAACGCAAGAGCAAAGTCAATTCATCCAAAGTGAACTTGCAAATTTTTCAACGCTCAGCGGTAACTATGGCACAGGAAAAAGCTCATTAATACTCTTAAAATCGATTTATGAGCTTTTAAACCATCCTGAGTATAAAATTCTTATCATCATGCCGACATTAGCCGTCTGTGATATGCTCAAAAAGCAGTTGCTTGATATTATAGAGTATGCGATTATTGATATTGATCTGCTCTCTATCCAGATACTCACACCGCAACAGATGATATCTCAGCATTATCAAAAACTCTACAAAAATGAATCCTTTAGCTTTGCTAAGATTACACCTAAAATGTTTTCTCATCAATATCATAATATTGATATTGTTTTTTGTGATGATAGCTATCTTATTGATGAGGAATTTATTCGATATCTGACTCAACAGCAAGCTAAGAAAAAGCTCTGTCTTGTTACCCATGAGCCCAATGCAAACAGTTATAATCTAACGCACTCCTTTCGTTCTCCTCAATCTTTTATAAAACTCTGTGAAGGCGCACCCCTAGAGCAAAATACTAAGGTACTGAGCTATGTAGGAAACCCTTTTATGTACATCATGCTCATCTTGCGTGAGTACTTTAAAGATATTGATTACACTCAACTTCTTATTGCAGTCCCTCATTCTCAATTTGCCTTAAAACTTTTAGATGAGATCAATAGTTTCTATGGCACTATTGCTCACATATATCACGCTGATGAAGGCTTATTAAACCAAGATCTCGAAAAAATTCTTATTGCGACACATCATGAACTCTCGCACCTACAGCGTGAAAATGTCATCGTAATCAGAGATAAGCATTCAGATGAAAAACAGATCTGTCATGCTATTGGACGTGCATCTAAACGTTTATTTATTATTTCATCAGACCTAAAGGATGAGACCTATGAGCAAGATAACAAAAACTGAGCAAGAGTGGCGTAAACAGCTGTCAGCATTAGCCTACAGTGTGACAAGAGAGCATGGAACAGAAGCACCTTTTAGCGGAGAGTTTCATGACTTAAAAGATGAAGGCACCTACCGATGTGTCTGTTGTGACACCCCACTTTTCACATCAAAAAGTAAATTTGATTCAGGCACAGGATGGCCAAGTTATTTTGAGCCCATCCATGAGAGTGTTATACGTGAAAATCGCGATAGCACACACGGGATGGTACGTGTCGAAGTCCTTTGCGCTAACTGTGATGCTCACTTAGGTCATGTTTTTCCAGATGGCCCAGCGCCGACAGGTCTGCGTTACTGCATTAACTCCGTCTGCTTAACATTTGAAGAGGCCTAATCCTTACATGTAAGAGAGTCTTACATGTAAAAAATCCTACTAAAATTTAAACTCTACACCTGCTGAGTAATGGGTTACCATCTCACCTAAAACCACATAATCAACATAAATATCAACTTGTTCATTAAGCCCTATCTTTCCGCCAATACCCGATGAAAATGTCAGATCACGTGAGTTGATCTCATCACTTGCATTAGGAATAATAATTCCAAACTTAGGGCGAATTGCAAACGAAGAATTTGGAACGACAATGTCATAGCTAATGTACCCTCCAAACGTTAAGGCATCCTTTGCATTCTTATGACTACTCAAGTCTGTTAAAGACTTATTAAGTTCAAATAAAACACCTATACCTTGCATCTCTTCAATAAAACCTGTTGCACCCGCTTTTAGTGTCATACCGATAGCATTTTTAGCACCGCTGTAGTCTGGAGTTGCCATCAGACCAAAACCCGCTCCAACATAGGGTTTTATCTCTGCCATCAATGTTGTACTTACAAGAGCACTTAGTACTAAAGCTCTGATTTTTATCATAATTATCCTTATTTATTTTTACATGTAAAGCAAAATGCATTCCTTATTTTGTTATACTACCCGCCATAATTTTAAGGAGATACGATGCGATTATTAGCACTTATGCTTGCATTTTTCATAACACTTTCTGCCCAAGAGGCCATAGCACCTAAACACTCAGTTGTTGTCTTAGAGACAACTCAAGGCCCTATCACCTTTGAGCTTTATGACGATATCGCGCCGCTAGCTGTAGAGAACTTTACCACGCACATCAAAAATGGCTACTACAACGGTCTGATTTTTCACCGTATTATTAAGAACTTTATGATCCAAGGTGGTGATCCAACCGGTACGGGTCGTGGTGGTGAGTCTATTTGGAAAAAGCCTTTTAAAGATGAGTTCAAACCGGGTATCACCTTTGATAAAGCAGGTATCTTAGCCATGGCCAATGCCGGTCCAGGGACCAATGGAAGTCAATTTTTTATCACGACGGCACCGACAGGTTGGCTAAATGCTCGTCATACAATTTTCGGAAAAGTCATCGATGGTATGGACGCCGTTAAAAAACTTAACAATGTTGCAACTATGGGTCGAAGCGGTGGTGATCGTCCACTAGAAACTCAAAAAATACTTAAAGCCACTCTGAAATAATTCTTACATGTAAGGCGCTTTAG
>JAYEGP010000011.1:0-6824 GCA_034659135.1 Campylobacterota bacterium | reverse complement strand
CATCCGAAATATCGAGCTCAATTGGTTTATCAAGATGGGTATAGCTCCCACTTAGATTTATTTCAGGAAGATACATTGACTTTGCCGCGTTTTGGAGTTTTTTAGCCTTAGTCTTTTCAATAGAGAGTGATTGTAAAGCAGGATTACTCTTTTGCATCAACTGCCACGCTTCGTTAATACTGACATCAGCGCTTACATGTAAGCTTATAAGGAGTAAAATAAAAAAAAATCTCATAGGGCGCCTTTAAAATATGATTGTACCCTAAAGGCTTTAAGGATAAAAATGAAATCATTGCTACTCTTTATAGTTTTCTCATGGTGTGCTCTTTTAGGACAAAAAGGAAACCAATGTTTAAGCCAGAGCAAATCAACAAACTAAATGCCCTTTCACAATACTACAAAGCAGATAAAAACTATGCCTTTGCTATGGCAAAAAAAGATAAAGTTGATTTTATTTATAACACGTCGGCACTGGAGGGAAATGCTATGACGTTTCCAGAAGTTCAAACACTTCTTGAGGGGATTACTGTTGGTGGGCACAAACTGAGTGATGAGCAACAAATTTTAAACCAAAACAGGAGTCTTACTCTTTTATTTGAGATGATTCAAAATTCAACTTTTAAAATTAACAAAGAGACGCTATGTTTATTGCACGCAGAAGTAGCCAAAGAGGAAGCACTTTCGTGGGGTGTTTTTCGCGATGCTAGTGTCAATATAGGTGGAACAGAGTATTTACCTCCTCGGGCAAAAGAGTTAGATTCTATTTTTGAAGAGGGTGTTTTTGCATTAGAAAAGATAGATGATTTGATTTTAAAAGCGCTTACCTATTTTTTATTTGGCGCAAGAATGCAATTCTTTTTTGATGGCAATAAACGTACTTCTAGGTTGATGATGAATGCTATATTGCTAGAGAGTGGATTTCCAATATTAAATATCAAAGCAAAAGATAAACTAGAATTTAATACGCAGATGATTCGATTTTATGATAGTGGAAATTATGATGAAGCACTCATATATTTGAGCAGATATTATCATCAACAAAACAGACATATGAGCTTGCAAAATGCTGACCCTTATTAGCTTATTAGCCTCATTAGTAAAACAGAACCAAGCGCTTAGTATCACCTTACATGTAAGCTCTTAAGGAGTTACATGTAAAAATACTCTCTATGCTTGATATCTTCATCTCCGTTCTTGGTATTTATGTTTTTATCGCTGTGGGTTATATTGCCAAGCGCAGTTTTAAAGAGAAGATCGATGATCGTACCATCACCCTGCTCTCTGTCTATTTTTTACAGATATTTCTAACCTTTTGGGGACTTTTAAAGCGTCCTATTGACAGTTCGCTTATTGTAGCTCCCACGCTGTATCTTCTCATTGTCCTTATCACTTTAGGGCTCACCTTTGTTCTGGTCAAAAAACTTTTTCATGATCCCAAAGAGCGCTCTATCGCCATGATCGCCGCGCTTATTGGAAATACGGGAAACTTGGGGATTCCTCTTGGTATTGCCATCTTTGGTGAGGAGAGTATTCCTTATACTACCATCATCAATCTGGTCAATGTCTTTTTCGTCTACACCTTGGGTGTTTATGCCTATTCACGAGGAAGCTTTGATGTGAAGACATCACTCATAAACATCCTAAAACTTCCTGCTATCTGGGCGGCCATCATCGCTATCTCACTTAATCTTCTTGGCTATCAACCCTCAGAGACCGTTGATAAGACTTTGATGATGGGAGCCTATGCCTCGATGACCATTCAGCTTTTACTCTTTGGTATTTACCTCTACGATGTGAAACTTCAAGAGATCAATCGTCTTCTTATTGCCTGGGTTAGTGGGGTGAAATTTCTACTTTTACCTTTAATCACCTTTGTTATTCTCTTATTTATAGAGATGGATCCGATGATCAAAGGGATACTGTTTTTAGAACTTATGATGCCCCTAGCTGTCGCCAACGTTAATCTGGCTTCACTTTATGAGTGTCGTCCCAAAGATGTTACGGCACTGATACTTGTTACCTCACTGCTGTTTTTAATACTGATTTTTGGTGCTATTGAAGTGATTAGCTTTTTTTAATCACTTTGAAAAACTAGAGCTATAGCGAACAAAGCTTGCCTCAAAAATCTATAAACTAGCTACACTTTGGCTACAATAAGATAACCAAAAGGAATATCATGGTCTTTGAACTAAACGACACCAACTACTCCCAAACCGTCCAAGAGAACGATAAAGCGATTTTTATCGATTTTTACTCTCCGAGTTGTGGGCCGTGTCAAGAGCTACTGCCTAAGCTTCCTGGACTTGCTGAAGTCTTTCAAGAAGAAGCGCTTATCTGTAAGGTTGATGTCACCCAAAATCCAAAACTCGCACAAAAATATGAAATTCGCAGTGTTCCCTTTTGTGTCAGTATTGGGAAAGATAAGATTGTCAAAGATTATGAACTCGGTGCTCCTTCTATGGATAGGCTTATCTCTATGGTTAAAAAAGCTCAGGGCAAAGGTTTTTTTGCACGGCTTTTTGGATAAGTCATGAAACATCTTATTTTACTTCTATTTTTACTCACCTCCGTGTTTGCCAGCTATAACGAAAATAAAACCAAAGAAGCGATTGTCAAGATCTACTCGGTTCACAAAAAGTACAACTACCTTGAACCTTGGAACACTTCCATCCATCGTTCGAGTGGTTCAGGTTCTATCATTAGTGGTAACCGTATCCTCACAAACGCTCACGTTGTTGCTAACACCACCTTTATAGAGGTCAAGCACTTTGGTGAGACGAAGCGTTATATCGCCAAAGTATTAGCCGTATCGCATCAGGTAGACTTGGCCTTGCTCAGTGTTGAAGATGCGACATTTTTTAAGGGCATTACGCCCATCGAAATAGACTCTCTACCGACGATGCGTCAGAAAATATCCATTTACGGATTTCCTGCGGGAGGGAGTGCGTTAAGCATCAGCGATGGTATTGTCTCAAGAATTGAGCATTTTAGATACAAACACAGCGGGGAACCTTTTTTAGCCATTCAAGTGGATGCCGCTATCAACCCTGGAAACAGTGGGGGACCGGCTATCTCTGAGGGTAAAATTGTAGGTGTTGTGATGCAAAATATCCCTCGTGCTCAAAATATCGGCTATCTGGTTCCCACTACGATCATTAAGCACTTTTTAGAAGATATCAAAGACGGCAAGACCGATGGATTTGCTTCTTTAGGCGTGGTGACTCAAAATCTTGAAAATGCGGCCATACAGAAGTACTATGGTGTCAGAGGCAAAGAGAATGGACAGCTTATCACCTATATTACCTACAATGAAAAGCATCATGGACTTAAAGTGGGTGATATCATTACCGCTATTGATGGTCATGATATTGAAAACGATGGCACAGTGGAGTTTCGTAAAAATGAGTTCACCGAGTATAAATACTATATTGATCAGCATCAGATGGGCGAAGAGGTTGAACTCGATATCGTTCGTAACAGTAAAAAAATCACGCTTCCTATAAAGCTCACCAATACCGTCAATGAACTGCTTCTGGTAAAAATATTGCAGTATGACAAGATGCCTACGTATTATATTTACGGGGGCTACCTCTTTTCTCCTCTCACTAACAATCTGCTCTCACAGAGCAAAGGTATCCCGATGCGTTTGAAGATGTTCACACGACAGTGGCCCTCTAAAGAGAAACAAGATATCGTCGTACTTATCAAAGTACTTGCAGATGATAGCAATCGTGGGAATCACCACATGCGTTTCTGGCCTATTGAGAAGGTCGATGGAATTCCTATTCACTCCTTCACCCAATTTACTAAACTTATGAAAAACTCCAAAAATGAGTTTATCACCTTAGAAGATGATGATGGGTATCAAGTGGTTATCGATACTAACGCTTCTAAAACACAGCAAGCAAAACTACTCAAACGCTATAATATTCCAGCGGCTTATTCAGAAGATTGCCTTAACGCTGATTAATACTGTATCTTCCTGGTCCCATCAAAAAGATGGCAAAGGCAACAACAACATAAAAAACACTCAGTTCAATGTAGGGACCGCCATGTTTGTTGAGTGCGAGCAGCGTATCGCCATAAGCAAGATAGATTGCCATCATCATATTAATAATCACAATAAGCGCACCGATACGGCTGTAAAGGCCTAAGATCAAAAGAAGTGGCGCAATCAGTTCCCCCACAAAAACACCATAGGCTAAAAACTCTGGAAGATGTGCTCCTTGAAGCATGATCTTAATGCCTCCAATACCATGAATGACTTTGTGAAATCCATGAAAGAGCAACATGCCCCCTACCAACAGACGCAGTAGCAAACTTGCAAGGTCGGTATCGCGGTAATTCATAGACTCTCCTTGATGTTTTGTATCGTCATAGCAATGAGTTTTTCACGTGCTTCTACAGAGGTCCAAGCGATATGAGGTGTGATGTAAAGTCGCTCTTTTTGCTTTACATGTAAGAGGGCATGATCCTCTTTCATCGGCTCTTTTTCAAGAACATCCAGACCAAAATAGAGCTCTTTTTCATCAATAATCTTTGCGACGGCTTCTTCATTGATGATGCCCCCACGACCCAGATTTAAAATCGTAGCACCCTCTTTACATGTAAGGAGTTGTTCATAGTCTAAAAGATTGGATGTCGCTTCATTTAAAGGGGAATGAATGGAGATGATATCACTCTCTTTAAGCAGATCGTCAAGATTTTGTCGTTGAAAGTCTTCGGTGCGATTACGTCCTGAGGTAGAGTAATAGCTCACCTCGGCTCCAAAAGCTTTAGCAATACTTCCAACACCTCGGCCAATTTCACCAAGACCTATGATGCCCCACTTTTTATTTTTCACTTCAAAAAATGGCTCTTGTACATTCGTAAATACAGGACTTTTTGCCCATGATCCGTCTTTGACATACTCATCATAATAGCGTGAATGTCCTATCAGATAAAACAGAATGGAGAAGGTGTGTTGTATAACAGAATCTGTAGAGTAACCTGCCACATTTTTCACTTCTATACTGTTTGTTTTTGCTGCTTCCAGATCTACATTGTTCATCCCCGTAGCCGCGATACAGATCAGCTTCAAATCTTTATGCCCCGAGGGCACTTCCTCGTTCCTCACAGCGCATGTGCGTATCATCGCTTCGGTAATAACAACCTTGTTAGTCACAATAACATTGGCGTTTTCTATGCGTTTTAAAGTCTCTTGGGGAGTCGTTGTCTGATAGGTATCTACATCACCAAACTGTTTAAAGCCCTCGAGTGAGGTTTCACCAAAGGTTAAAGCATCTAAGATTACTATTTTCATTGTTCTTCTTTCATATCGGTAATTTTGGTAATTAATTGTTTAGATGTTTCCAAGGCTTTATTAACCTCATCAAACACCAAAGCGACTGCCATACGGCGTCCAACATGGGATTCTGGCTTAGAAAAAACACGTACAAAACTCTTGTCTGTAAAAAGCGCATCATCAATATCCACGATAGGAGTATCTGATGCATTCGTCGCTTTATAGGCGGCACTCGCCCCATCACCATAAAAAGTAAAGCCTAGAGGCAGTCCTAAAACTGCTCTTACATGTAAGGCAAATTCACTCTGACTCTGGGTGATCAGTGTGACCATTCCCGTATCGTGCGGACGTGGAGAGACTTCTGAAAAATAGACCTCATCGCCTTTAATAAAAAGCTCCACACCAAACAGTCCGCGACCCCCTAATCCGTCCGTAATCTTTTGAGCAATCTCTTGCGCATTTTTAAGCGCTAAGGCACTCATCTGCATCGGCTGCCATGAATAGACATAATCGCCATCACGCTGAACATGTCCTATAGGCTCACAAAAAATCGTTTCATCGCCATTTCGCGCCGTTAGCATCGTAATCTCATAATCAAAATCGACAAAGGCTTCAACGATCAGTTCACTCGCATCTCCGCGAGCCTCTTTTGCCATCTCCCAAGAGTTGTTCAGATCATCAGCCGAGCGCATCACACTCTGACCGTGTCCTGAAGAGCTCATTACCGGTTTAACGACACAAGGATAGCCTAGTGCCGAAGCTGCTACCGTCATCTCCTCAAGCGTCGAAACAAACTGATACGGGCCTGTTTTAAGTCCCAACTCTTCTGCTGCAAACTTACGGATGTTTTTACGGTTCATCGTTTTATTAACGGCTTCGGCGTTTGGAATGACGTGAAAACCTTCTTCCTCCGCCTTAAAAAGTGCCGAGATACTAATCGCTTCAATTTCCGGGAGGATATAGGCCGGTTTCTCTTTACGAATAATCTCTAACACGGCTTCTTCATCTTGCATGTTAATCACATAAGCACGGTTAGCAACAAGGTGTGCGGGAGCATTTTCGTAACGATCTACAGCAATAACTTCAAGTCCGAGACGTTGCGCTTCAATAGCGACTTCTTTACCAAGTTCTCCAGAACCTAGCAACATAATACGAGTAGAATTTTCTTGTAATGGGGCGGTAAATTGCATACAATAGCCTTAAAAAGTAAGTCTATAATTGTAGCATGATGAGTTTAATTTGTAGCGGGTAAGCTCACTTCGATAACAGCACCCCCATCTCTATTATAGGCTCGAATATCGCCTTTATGCTCATTGATAATCTTTTGAGCGATATTAAGTCCAATACCAATGCCTCCTTGTTCTTTTGCCGATACAAAGGGTTCAAAGATATTATCTATAATCTCTTTATCAATACCACTACCGTTATCACTAAAAACAATTTTAACACGATCCGCTTCTTCAAAACAGTTAATATCAAAACAGTTACTCTCAAAATCACCATGATGCTCTAACTCATCAAGCGCATTATTAATAATAAT
>JAYEGP010000010.1:0-6849 GCA_034659135.1 Campylobacterota bacterium | reverse complement strand
AGTTCCAAAGATATGGGAGCCGCTAAAAACACAGGACTTCAAAGTATTTTTGCCACTTGGGGATTCTCAAATGAGGGTGATGGCGATCATATCGCCTCACATCCAAGCCAAATTTTGGAGATTGTTCAGTAATTAAGCTACAATAAGTAAAATTGATCTCAGGAAACACCTATGTTTGATATCGATCTTCTTATTACCTTCGCTTTGATGGCGCTACTCTTTTTACGTCAGATCGCCATTTTTAAACAGCCAAACAAGATAAATTATTCACCGCTTCTTTTAGGTATCGGTGCGATTGGTGCAATGGGTCATCTCCTCTTGCATCCTGAGCATCAAGATTTTTATCTCCTCTTTCGTGAATCTCTTTTACCGCTATTTTTTGGTCTTTTGCTTTATATTTTCATGAATATCCTACATCAGACTCAGGTGGGGATTGAAAATCAAAAACGCACGGATGTTTTAAGCCGCTTTGCTGTGGAGGTCGAGCATATTAAAAAAAACATCGAAGCATCTGAGCTTCGTTTGCAATCGCTCAATAGAACCGAACAAGAGATCAAACATATTTTAGAGAAGTTTTCCAATATTGACTTTAGATCCTTAAAGAATATCGAAGAGAATCAACATACTTTTTTTCAAAAGTTTGAAACGATATTTGAACAGCAACATGAAGTGTTAAAGAAGTTTGAGAGCTTTACTGAAGAGAAAATGCCTGATATCGACTCGGTGATTCACCGTCATATTGACATGCTTCGTATTGCAGAACAAGATCATTACAATCATATACAAAAGGCTTTGGCAACCGTCATCAGTGATAAAAAAGAGATCATAAGTGCTGTTGAAACACTTGAGAGTAGTAGCCCTGCCGTGATATCTGATACTAAGATCAAAGAGGTGGTTTTGAAAACAGACCATCTGCTTCAGCAAGTTGTGAATGATTTTGAACGTCAAATGATCTCACTTCGTGCACAGAGTGAGGGTATTGCTACGGCGATGAGTGAAAGTGATAGTTTAGTTGGCAGTATTCGTGAACAAGAAGAGCTTATCATGTCTCAGCTGCTTCTCTCTTCTAAACGTATGGATGAGCTACAAGAGCAGAGCAGTGAGGTTCGTGATGTGTATGAACCGCTTGTAGAGCTGATGGATAAGGTCAGTCTGATTCAAACAGATTATGCGCAAGCAAAAGAGCAACTTGATATGCTAACGAAGGCCTTACAAAGTGTTGAAGAGTTTCAATTTGAAAAGATGAGAGAGCATATTGAAACGCTAAGTGAAACACTCACAGATAAGATAGAGGACTCTTTAGATAATCTGCATGAACATTATAATATTGCGCAAAAAGATATCACTAAAACGGTGCAAGAACTTTCAACTAAGGCAAAGATGGCACGAAGTTATCAGAGTGACTCTGAATAAACTCCGTTATACTCACCCATGTATTGAATAATAATATTATTGACGGCATCAAGGTCTTGTGCTTCATCGATCTCTAAAAAGATCGCTTCAAGTTCGGGATTGGAGCTTGATGAACTACTGGAACTTGATGGTTGTGAAGAAGAACTTACTTCACTACTAGACGATGAGATTGAAGCGTTACTTGATGAGCTACCAAGTTCTCCCGTATGACTCTCTATCCAGTCGATATAATTGGCCACTTTGGTATAAACACCTGGAAAGTCTGGCGCTCCACAAGCTTGTGTATCTGAACCACCAAAACTGACAATTCCACTGAGTTTGTTGTTTTGAATAAGGGGTCCACCACTGTCACCTTGACAACTATCTTTGGAACCATTCATATATCCAGCACAGAACATATTGTTAGTGAGTGCTAGATAAGAGGCATTACATGTATTGAAATTAATTACAGGCAGGGTGACTTCGAATAAATCATCAGGATAATGAGCTCCTTCTATGAGTGTATTTCCCCAACCTGCAACACCTGTAAGGCTTTTATCTTGAGGTACCGTGTTATCAAGAGTAATAGTAGGAACGCTGTTTATCGGGTTTTGAAGATGGATGAGTCCAATGTCATTATCGACTGTCTCTGTATCGTACTGGGGATGAGGGTAGATGGCATCAGCTTGAACATTAATCCCTCCAACTTTTAGAGAGTAGCTTCGTGCATAAGTAGATGGAAAATTTCTTACTGGAGTACCATTGAAGTTGGTAATACAGTGCGCAGCAGTAAGGACCCATTCAGGGTGGATTAAAGAGCCACCACAACTGTGTGTATCAAAAAATTGTAAAGAGACAATAAATTTCCAAGTTGGATCATTCGGATCTACTTGTTCGCCATTGATGATACGAAGATGAGTCACATTTTTGGCACCATTCATCGATGATAGTTCCAGTGCCGCTTTGGCATTCTCTTTGGCAATGGAGAGGTTTTGCTCTGATACTTCAACGACATCAAAATTAAAAGTGGAATCGTACATGTAAGCATTGGGATATCGTTCTTGCATCTTATAACGATCTAATAACATCATGGTGGTAAAAGGATTGACATTTTGATATGAAAAAGGGGCGCTTAGTATCGGTGCATAAGGCTCACCATTATCTGCTCTACCATTACTTGGGTTGATATCATTAACACCATCTTTTACTATGATTTGCTTATTTATAGGTGCTTCAAACTGATACCAACCCCTACCTTTTTGAGTATATTCAAAGGCATTAACATCTCCTGATTGAACGCTTGCATCAACAACATAAGCATCGGAGATGAGAACACTGTGAAGCTCTGTTGGCGCACTATCAGAACTGCTACCACATCCTATGATCAAAAATGTGATGGCACTACCGAGTGCATAAAGAGGATATCGCATTAGTTTCCTTTGAAAAATAATAGCACAAGAAAGTTACATGTAAAAGGCCATATAGATAAATGGCGGATAGATTAGCATTCCAATATAGGGCATAAGTGGATGCAGTGGCGTTAGTAACATCAAAGACATCTCATGAGAGAGTTCGCGTTTTTCAAAGACTTGCTGAATCAGTAAGACCTTAGCCGCGATATCAACGGTTTTAATAAAGAGCATGATAAGAAGTACCGTATGCTCATCCATCGCTAAAAGAAGAAAAATAACGTAATAATAGGTCGGATGCATCGCAAAAAAGAGTAGGGGACTCTTTTTATAATGTTGAAACATGCGTAGTAACATGCCCATCATGCTCTCGGCTCTCTGCCACTGTATTTCATAAAACTCTAAAACAAGGTAGATAAAGGTAAGGAGTAAAAAATTATCGCTCATACTGTCATTTTACTAGAGTATTCATGTAAAATTGCTGTAAATTTATTAATATGACGCATGAGATTGTATATAAAAGTATCCATGATATAATCTCATCACTTTTTTACTGAGATTGTATTGCTAAGGGATTACACTGATGTTAGAACAATTTGAAATTTTAAATGCTGATAAAAAGCCACTCCTTGTAGGCTTGGACAGCTCCTATATCGAAGAGGCTCCTTTACAAGAATATCCTTGGCTTTTATGGCTTTTTATCAAGCTGAAATCTCCTGAAAGTGATGGCCTTTGGGGTGAAGATGAGCATGAAGAACTGCTGAGTATTATGGACTTATTACAAGAGCAGTATGAAGCGATGGATGTTCAGCATGTTGGCTATAAGGTTCAAGAGGGCTGGCTGGAGATTTACTATTATGCAGCGCAAGCCAAACGGTTTCAAGGTATCGCCTCAGAGGCTTTAAAACCGTATCACTACACTTTTGATACCGGTTCAAGCCGTGATACAAAATGGGATAATTACCGTTTTGAACTCTACCCCAATCATAAAACGATACTCTATATTCAAAGCATGGAGACGATTAGCGCACTCCAAGATGAGGGTGATGATCTTAGTATTGAGAGAGGCTGTGAGCATTACCTCTTTTTTCAAACCGAAGCACAACGTGAACGCGCCATTACGAAACTCGAAAAAAGTGGCTTTACATGTAAAGATGATACCCCTTACAACTCAAAAGAAGAGTATGCTTATGGTATCGTGATGATCAAGTCACACCCCGTTGATGAAGAGAGTGTCCACATGATCGTTGATGAACTTAATGAAATCGCTATAAAAGAGCATGGCATTTATGAAGGTTGGAGTACCACAGTCGCTTCATGAAAAAGCTTTTTTCCATTGTAGGCGTGAGCCCCTATCTTTTAGCGCTTTTTTTGAATGCTTTTACGGATCTTGGACATAAAATTATTATTCAAAACACCATTTTTAAAGTGTATGATGAGCAGATGCAAGTGATGCTAACGGCTGTGGTGAATGCCCTTGTACTGTTGCCCTTTATCTTTCTTTTTACCCCTTCGGGATTTTTATCAGATAAGTTTCCAAAGCATCTGGTGTTAAAATATGGAGCTTTAGCCGCTATTGTCGTGACCTCTTTGATTACGCTGTCGTATTATATGGGTTGGTTTTGGTTGGCTTTTTTCTTCACCTTTTTGATGGGGGCGCAAAGTGCGATCTACTCACCAGCCAAGTATGGCTATATCAAAGAGTTAGTAGGAGATAAACTCATCAGTTCGGGAAATGCAGCGGTGCAATCTGTCACTACAGTTGCCATATTGTTGGGTATTATCTTCTATACCGTTCTTTTTGAAAATAGCTTACATGTAAGCACTAATGAAGCGGAAATTTTGCGTCAGATAGCACCGATTGGTTGGCTTCTGATCGGAGGATCGGTGATTGAGTATTTACTAACATTACGACTCCCAAATAGACAGAACTTAAAAGTTAAGAAACGCTTTGATATGAAACATTATCGCAGTGGCTATTATCTTCGAAAAAATATGAGAACGATGACACGAAAGCGTGATATTTTTGTGGCTATTATCGCTTTATCGATATTTTGGTCTATCTCTCAAGTGGTTTTAGCCTCTTTTGGCGCCTATGCAAAATCAGAGTTAGGGATTGAAAATGCTATTGTGGTTCAAGGTTTGATGGCGCTTGCAGCGATTGGAATCGTCTTAGGATCCATAATGGCGGCGTGGCTTTCAAAACGTTTCATTCATACGGGTTTGATTCCCTTAGGGGCTATCGGTTTTAGCCTTATGGTTCTTTTGCTTCCCTTTACAAAAAACATAACAATTATAGCCAGTGAATTTATCGCTTTTGGACTCTTTGCAGGGCTTTTTATTGTACCGCTGAATGCTTACATTCAAAAAGAGGCGCCCCGTGTCCATTTTGGAACCATACTCGCAGCGAATAACTTGGTACAAAATATTTTTATGATCTTCTTTCTTGGTTTAATTACGATTTTTTCTTATTATGGTATCAATACCGAATCGCTCTTTTATCTCATGTTTGGCGTGGGTGCTCTCATGAGTTATTATCTTGTGAAACGGTATCTCGTCATGTTTATCTGGCTCGTGGGTACCCTGATTTTCAAGATCCGTTATAAGATCATTTATGAGGGTGTTGAAAACATTCCAAAAGAGGGAGGCGCACTTCTTTTGGGAAATCATATCAGTTGGATGGACTGGGTCTTGGTACAGCAGCCGATTGAAAGACGGATGCGTTTTGTGATGGAACGCAGTATCTATTATTGGAAAAGTTCCCATTGGGTCTGGAAGCTTGGACGTGCCATTCCTATCTCTGCAAAAGCTTCAAAAGGTGCTTTTATGGAAGCAGGTAAAAGTTTGCATGAGGGGAACTTGGTAGGCTTTTATCCTGAGGGGAGTATTAGTTATGATGGTGAGATAGGAAAGTTCTATCGTGGGTTTGAGATGATGGCAAGCCATGCAAAAGGGGTGATCGTTCCTTATTATATCGGTGGTATCTATGGGAGTTCACTCTTCTCTCGATCTAAAAAATGGCTCGTCCCCGAATACTCTCTTTGGCGTCGGGTTGTACGAGTGACCTACACTAAACCGATACCTTTGGATTCCAAGGCCGATGAGGTTAAAAAGGTGATTGTTAATTTAAAAGAAGCTTCAGATAGAGATTATTTGAGATAAAATGAAATGACTTAGATTCATATTACAGCTATAATACGCCATTGATTATTGACGTAAAGGATTTTGATGGCATTAAACAAACCAAAATACACACTTTTTAAAAATACCACCTATGCATTGGCGGGCTTAAAAGACATAGTCTTACATGAGTCTTCTTTTAAGATGCAGTTATTGCTCTTTGTTGCTATGAGTATCGTGGCATGGTATCTTCCTATCTCAAGTACCCATGCCATGATTTTAACGATATCGCTTTTTATCCCTATTATGGCTGAAATCAGTAATTCAGCGATAGAGCGTGTTGTTGATCTTGTGACGATGGAGTATCATGATCTGGCAAAATGTGCGAAAGATGCCGGTGCGGCTTTAGTGTTTATGTCTCTGTTGGTGACGGGTGTGATCTGGTTGGCTGTCCTTGCAGATGCTTTTGAGTTGATTTAAAAGGGAAAGTTTATGGCAACTGTTTTAATTATTGGAGCTGGGGGTGTGGGTCGCGTTGTAGCCCATAAGTGTGTACAAAATTCGGATACGTTTACGAAAATTGTTCTTGCCTCACGAACTTTAAGTAAGTGTGCTGAGATTCAAAGTGAACTCAAGAAAGGTGCTATTGAGATAGTTAAAGTCGATGCTGATAACACGGCTGAAGTGCTAGCACTTATCAAAGAGGTCAAAGCAGATATTTTGATCAATGTGGCACTGCCTTATCAAGACCTTACCCTGATGGATGCGTGTTCACAAGCAGAGATCGACTATCTTGATACGGCAAACTACGAACATCCCGATGTCGCAAAGTTTGAATACAAAGAGCAGTGGGCACGAGATGCAAAGTTTAAAGATGCCAAGGTCATGGCACTGCTTGGCAGTGGTTTTGATCCGGGTGTGACGAATG
>JAYEGP010000009.1:6770-27163 GCA_034659135.1 Campylobacterota bacterium | reverse complement strand
CATTTGCAGCAATAACGGAGGCAAAGAGTTTGGCACGAAACTCTAATGAACTGTGATGGTATAAAAAAACTTCACGAAACGCATTAATAAAATGATTTTTCATTTTCTGCCCAAAACCCATGAATACACCTTATTTTTTTAATGATATTATATCATTTACAAAGGCTTAATATGATTCGAATGATATTTTTATTTTTTGTTGCTCTATTTTTTATGGCATGTGAGAAAGAGCTTCAGCCACCTCGACATGAAAAAGTCTGCAGTGAATTTTACGATTTAAAACGTGAACAGTGTGATACTATAGAGAGCTTTGTTACAAAGCTGGAACCCTATAAGGTTATTTTTATTGGAGATCATCATGACTCAAAAGCCTTACATGTAAAGATTGCAGAAATGATTAAAATTTTGCAAAAACGTGGATTTGAAGTCTCGCTTGCCAATGAGTGGTTTACGCCATCAGATAACGCGCTGCTACATGAGTACAGCTTAGGAAGTATTGATAACAAGACCTTTGAAGAGGAGATAGATTGGAAGAAAAAAGTTGGGTATCCAATGGAGAGTTTTTTACCCATGTATGAGGCTATTAAAGAGGGTAATGGATTCCTTTATGGAATTAACCTAAGCCGCGAAGAGCGTAAGCTTGTCTCGGATAAAAACAGCTCTGCTATGAGTCCAGACTTACTCAAGTTTTATAAGAATTTGGATCTGAATACGAGATCACATCAGCAGCTGTTGGAGCCATTTTTTCGCTATTGTCATGGCAGTAAAAAAGGTGAAGATGCTCTTACATGTAAAGAGAGAATGTATCGTGTACAAGTAGCGTGGGATACTAAGATGGCACAAGAGAGTGTCCGTTTAGAAGAGAAGCTCATGAAAGATTCTAAAGCGAAGCTTATTGTTTTTGCGGGAGCTTTTCATTTGGTGAGTCATCTGGGAATTAATATGCGTTTTTCAAGAGAGAGTAGCGCCTTACATGTCACACTACTTCCGCATCCAAAACCTCAAGAGGCTATCGATCTAGGAAGAAGTGATTTTATCTATTTTTATGATGATAAGAATGCCTCCAAGAGTGCTAAAACTTTATGATCGGCACCGCTAAGCGCAAGGGACTCCATCTCTTTACATGTAAAGAACTCATGATTGTCGATGGCATCATATTTGAGATAGACCGTGGCATGAAGATGAAAGTGTGAATACTTCTGTACGATGGAGCCGAGTTGAATTGCTGTCGTATGAGAAGTGTCAAATTCGCTAAATCCCCAAAGACCGTGTAAGAAACGCTCCTCTCTTTGTGCTAGGGCGAAACGATTGTTGTGTTGATGAATGATGATATTTTTTGAACGTATTGGCACTGCTTTTTTTGTTTTTTTTTCAGGATAGAGCAGAGGATTATCTTGCCTTGCTAAGCAGGCAGATTCCAGTGGGCACTCCTTACATGTAACACGTTTTCCTTGACAAAGCGAAGCACCTAAATCCATCATAGCTTGATTATATTCAAAAGGATGTTTGGTATCAAAAAGCTTATAGGCTAGCTCCCATAAGGCTTTGTCACTCGCTTTTTTTATTCCAAAAAAACGGTACAAAATCCGTTTGACATTGGCATCAAGAATAGGAACGGGAGTGTTATAAGCAAAGGCGGCAATAGCATGGGCGGTACTCTTGCCAATACCCGGTAGTGTCATCAACTCTGTAACCGTATTGGGCAGCTTCTCTTTACATGTAAGCGCTGTTTTATGAAGGTTTCTTGCCCTGGTATAGTAGCCTAAACCCTCCCATTTTTTAAGAACATCGTTCACATCTGCTTCAGCTAAATCACTTAGAGTAGGGTAAGCTTTGATGAAGGGAAAGTAGAAGCGCTGGAGGACGGTTTTAACTTGAGTCTGCTGGAGCATAATCTCACTGACCCAAATTGTGTAAGCATCACTGGTATGTCGCCAGGGAAGATCATGGCGTCCATTGTCTTGATACCATAGGTATAAGATATCGTGAATATTTTTATACATGCCCTCTCCTATCGAAAAAAATCAGAGTTTAGCAACACCTTAAGACTTACTCTTGAGTAATATCTCCAGATCATTGAGCTTACTTTCAAGTCTTCTGTTTTGCTCTAAGACTTCACGTAATACTGCTTTATCTTCATCAATCTGAATCTGTTCGACTTTTTTATGCTCTTCATTCAAGGTGTCTAAGATAATCCCGATTATCATATTTAAAAAGGTAAAGGTGGTTAAAAAGATGAAGGCTAAATAATAGAGCCAACTCCATGGATGAATCTCCATGGTCTCATACATGACATCCGTCCAATCTTCAAAGGTCATGACTCTAAAAAGGGTCAATAAGGCAATACCTACATCGCTCCAGAGTCCTGAAGGTACGGTTTCAAATAAGATTGTACCAATCACCGCAAAGACATAAAAGATGATAAACATCAAAATCATCACATAACCGATAGAAGAGGCTGATTTATAGAGTGCGCCGATGATGATTTTAAGTTCTGGTAATAGAGTGATAAGTCGTAACATTCTAAAGATACGAATCAATCGCGCCACATTAGCGTAATTGCCATCAATAGGTATAAGACTCACAGCAACAATGACAAAGTCAAATACATTCCAGCCATCTTTAAAAAAGTCACTAGGTTTTTTCTCAGCAGATATCCGAACAGCGATCTCAACGACAAAAATGATAGTGATGAGGCTATCGACATAAAAGAGAATAGTCTCAAACATAGGACCGATGTTAAAGGTGTGTATTCCAATCACTAAGGCCGAAAAAATGATGACGGCCATCATCGTAAACTCAAAACGTTTATCTTTAGTGATGAGAAAAAGTTTCTCTTTTATTTTTTGTGCTTCAATCATAAGCTAACTCCAAATTTTTTGGAATTTTATCATGTGTTTAGATAAAATCAGACACTATGTTTACATGTAAGAGCCACAACACTGAGACTTTGGTGATAAAACAGTCGAAATTTATTGCACATATGATGCCTTATCGTCAATTTGATGAGGTATTAATCCGCTTAAAAGAAGAACACCCTAAGGCACGACATTTTGTTACGGCATTTCGTTATCTTAATGAACATGAACAGGTTGTGGAGGGAAGCAGTGATGATGGTGAGCCTAAAGGGACATCGGGTAAGCCCTCTTTGCATGTATTGCAAGGTAATGCCTTGATAAATAGTGCCGTTATCATTGTACGCTATTTTGGTGGAACTAAACTGGGAACAGGAGGCTTGGTTCGAGCTTATGGTGATGCGGTAAATCTGGTTATTAGAGAATCTGAACTGATACCTTATGAAAAAACATCACTTTTAGCGTGTGCTTGCTCTTATCATGATTTTGGACGTGTTGTGTATGTCATAGCACAAAAGCAAGCGGTTTTGCTTACTAAAGATTTTGGAACTTCTGAGGTTAAACTTCAGATAAAAGGCAATTTGGAACAGATAGAAGTTATTAAAAAAGAATTAAACGGTGTGATAATATTACTTTGATGTTAATTTATCTATAATAGAAGATTACTTTTAAGAGGCTATGCTCAGATGAACCAGATGAAATTATGAGGTTTAAAGATACCAAACAGATAAAACTCCCTTTTTTACTTAATATGTTTTTGCTCTATTTTATTATTCTTATTGTGAGTTTTCACATATTTGAGAGTGGTATTGCAAATCTTAAAGAGATGATACTTAACAATACTATTGAGGATTATCATCAAAAAAGCACTTTTTTAATGGATGAAAAAGTGGATGATTTACTTCGCTTAGGCATTGTCTTAGCTCAAGACAAATCGATAATAGAGGCGGTTTTGAAAGAAGAAAAAAATGTATTAAACTTAAAGCCTATTGAGATGGCTCTGCTCAAAGAGAGTGCTTTGAACGACTTAGGTATTGAGCTTATCGATAGTAGAGGAATCTCTTTTTATCGAAGTGATGGGATGTTTTCTGATAACACTATAGCCATTAAGGCACTTTTTAAAAGATTTAGAATAGATACAAGTATTAATGAGATCAAAATGAGTGAAGAGGGTCTTGTATTTGAGAGTATTGTGCCGATTAGGTTTAAAAACAGAGTCATTGGGGCGGTGCGATTAAACAGTAGTTTCAAGGCTTTGAGTAAAGAATTTCAAGACCTTGGGCTACAATCGATTTTTTTAGCAGAGCAGTGTAGCAGTGACTTTTGTGGATTTAATAGTACTCTTGATCTCAAATCGCATACCTATTTAAAAAATAACATTGCCAACTTCTCTGATAGAGATATGAAAGTATTGCTTTTAGACAAAGATATGATTTTTTCAGACAAGATTTATAATGACAAGGATCAGTTATTAGGAAGATTGTTTTATGTTATTCCCCTACGTACTATTGATTTTGGTATCTTAATGAAAGCGAAAAAAGATTTTTTTATTATTTTTGCTCTTTTCTATCTTCTTGTACTGATCAGTACTTACCTTATTTACAAATTTCGACGTTCACAAGATTTTCAAAATCTTTCCGATGACGTTGAGAATTTTATAGAGGAAGAGACACGAGGACTCGATGCCCAAAAGCAGTTTTTACAAAATGCAATCGATGGAATCTCTGAATCTGTCATGGTTATCAATCTCGATTATAGTGTCTCCTTTATGAATAAAAATGCAAACCCTGCTTATAACACCGACATTTTAACAGAGGAGAATGCCCCTAAATGTTATGAACTCTACCATCAGCGCAGTGAAGCCTGTAGCTCTTGTCCTATGTTAGAAGTGATTGAAAGCGGTGCTAAAGCTACGGTGATTCATGCCGGTAGAGAGAAGAGCGGTGAACTGAGCTATTATGAACTCACTGCGACACCCCTATTTGATAGCTCCGATAAGGTGAAAGCTATTGTTGAAGTGGGATATAACGTTACGTCTCACCTTCGTACACAGACAAAGCTTAAAGAGCAAAAAGATGACCTTGATTATATCGCGCATCATGATGTCTTGACGGGTTTACCAAATCGTCTGCTTCTCATTGATAGACTTGAACATCTTATTAGTAAATCGAAACGTGAAAAGATACAAGTGGCACTGCTATTTTTAGATATGGACCGATTTAAACAGATAAATGACTCTCTTGGGCATAGTGCTGGCGATCACCTATTGATAACCTTGGCAGAGCGTTTTACCCGTGCAATTCGTAGTGTTGATACCGTGGCTCGTTTGGGTGGAGATGAGTTTGTGGTAGTGATTGAGGGAATCGAAGATAGACGTGTTTTATTAGATATCTTGAAAAAACTCTTAGAAGAGGCAGCTAAGGTCATTCAATATGAAGCGCATAATCTTTATACAACGGCAAGTATAGGGGTGACCTTATATCCTAAAGATGGAGATAATGCCGAGGTGCTTTTTAAACATGCTGATACAGCCATGTACCGTGCGAAAGAGTTGGGTGGAAACCTGTATCAGTTTTATACGGAAGATATGACTGAAAAAGCGATGAAAAAAGTGGTGATGGAGAGTGGTATTCGTCAAGGCTTGATGAATGAAGAGTTCTATTTAGAGTATCAGCCACAATTTGATGCAAGGTGGAACAAACTCATTGGGATGGAAGCCTTAGTTCGTTGGAATCATCCTGAATATGGAGAGATTGGACCTGGAAACTTTGTTCCGATAGCTGAAGAGAGTGGACTTATCATTGAGTTAGGTGAGTATGTCCTTCGTGCAGCCGCACGACAGGCTTTTGCTTGGAATAGAGAAGGTTTTGACCCCAAACATATTGCGGTAAATCTTTCGATAAAGCAGCTTGAAGATAAGGTGCTTTTAGAAAAAGTACTCAAAATCTTAGAAGAGGAGCAGTGTCGTCCAGAGTGGTTGGAGATTGAGGTGACGGAACGCTACATCATGAACCGTACTCAAGAGGCGATAGAGCGTCTACGTGCGCTTAAAGAGATAGGACTTTTGCTCTCTATGGATGATTTTGGAACCGGATACTCATCACTGAGTGAGTTGAAGTACTTACCTATCTATAAATTAAAAATTGATGCCTCTTTTATTAAAGGGATTCCTGGCGATAAAAATGATGAAGCGATTGTCTGCTCTATCATAGATCTAGCAGAAAACATGAATTTAGAAGTCTTAGCAGAAGGTGTCGAACATGAAAATCAGAGAGAGTTTTTACTCGATCATGGATGTACACAGATTCAAGGTTTTTTATACAGTTCTTCTATCTCTGCGTCCGCTATGACGCAGCTGTTGGAGTCTCACTAAGCGCTTCTTTTTGCAAGTTCTGGAGCTCATTAAAATAGACATGCCCCAAATAAACGACAAAAAAGACCATGATAAAGATGGCCGTAAAAGGAATCATCGTGACAAGAAACATGACAAAGGTCTTGAAACGGATAGAATTTCCCTTGTAAAACATAATCTTTTTATAATCCTCTTTTTTACAGATTGTTGATCCGACATCAAAGTTTAAGAGTCGGTGGAAAAAGTAATAAAAGGGGAGGTTGATCGCGACGATATTCAGTAAGGGTATGAAATAAAAAGGGATGAGTAAAAACATAAGAGCTATCATGATAAAAAGCGTTTTTACAAAAAACCAGAGTACCTCTGGAATGGTTCCAAAGCCTTCTATCTTAAGATCTGGATAGTGACGATCACGAATAATAGGTAAAATCCACGGTGTCAAAAATCCTATAACAAAGAGGCCAATCGCAACAGAGAGGTACATGACTAAAAAAGAACCTACAGTATAGACTAAAAAGCTCACAAGCCATGAGACAAACGAGTACTGGAGTAAAAATGTCATGACAGAGGATCCGGAAAAAAATTGGTTGATCTCCTCGGTGTGGCTTGTTCCATCGGGATTGAGTGTCGTCTCACTCTGTTGGACCTGTAGCTGGGCATTTGATAACTGATCTAAACCAATGTCTGCTACGATAAAAAAGAGACTGTACATCACGACCATGGTGATGATAAAAGGGAAACTCGCCAGTTTTAAAATCTCTTTGGTAAAGAAGTCTTTAATGCTTACATGTAAGAGAGAGGGTTTTTCATTCATGAGATACCTTTTTCAATGAGGGCAATGACTGTATTGATCTCAGTCGCATCAAGCTTACCCGAATTTTTGTAGATGAGATTGCCTGATGTATCAAAGAGCAGTACATTGCTACTATCATCTTCGAGTTCCCACTTCTCCACAAGGATTTTATTGAGATCTTTAACATAGATAGTGTGTGGAAATTTCTCCTGTTTTTTCTCTAAGCTTGAGGCGATAGCAAAGTTTGGTAGCCAGGTTGCTGCCATGTTAATGATGGCGACTGAGTTAAACTTGCTACGATCGAATGCTTTGGCTTTTAAGGCATTAGAGAGGTCATTGTTGGTATCTTTCTCATCAGGATCAACATAAAAGAGAATATAGACTTTCTCTTTGAGCATCTCACTGCTCCAAGCCATGCCATCAAGACGCCCTCCATTGTCACCTTCAAGGCTTACATGTAAGGGTACAGAACCCAGCTCTAATGCTAAGGCCATTAGGGGTGTCAGTAGTAGTGTTAATGTTTTTTTCATTGTTTACTCCAGAGTTTTTGATTGCGTTTAATCGCTTCGACGATGCCGATAGCACGATGTAAAGTCTAAATATACTCTATTGCCTCTTTTTAATCAAGTAAGGAGTAGATATAAGTATAGGGCACCTCTAAAAACCCTAGTAACCCTCAGAGGGAAAAAGAAGTATGAGATTTGACTTTTCTTTCTTTGAGTCATAGCCGTAGCTATGGCGATAAGAAAAAAAGACAAAGATTGTGCTTCTTTTTCCCTCCCGTAGGGCGATGATGAGAAACACATACTCTGCGTTAGTCATTGACGCCATAGCTACGGCTATGACTTACAATGACTGCCTTGATTATGAATTTCTCATCATCGCTGAGGATTACTAGGGTTTTTAGAGGTGCCCTATAGTTTTAATGAATATTGAATAACATAAAGCAATAATTACTATACTTTAGATTATAATACTCTGTAATAAAATACAGCTATCTTAAAACATGCAAGGAAAATATAAATTTTGAAAAAAATTCTGCTCTATCTGATGATTACATGTAATCTACTCTCTGCTTATACCTATGAGCATCAGATGTTGCAGATCCATGCCAAAATTGCACCTCGTTTGATTTTGATGAGCGAATTTTCTAAAGTAGAAAAACCTCAAGAAATCACTATTGTCATTGTTTATGAAAGTGGAGATGAAAATGCCGCTACTTTACTTAAGCGTTACCTAAAAGAGAGCTATCCTAAGGGTTTAAACAATCAGCACTTAAAGATCATTAAAACGAAATATAGTGATTTTACCACTGCTCCCAAACATGCACTTCTATTTTTATTTGATACCGATGAGCGTGTGGTAAAAAAAATACTTGAGTATGCAAAAAATAATAAACTGATAACAATGTCATATCGTGATGAGTACTTAGATTATGGAGTTCACGTCTCTTTACATGTAGGCAGAAGTTTAAAACCCTACCTTAACATTCACGCAGCAAAAGAGAATGGCATGGTCTTTGCAAATACTTTAATTAGCATTTCAAAAATATTTTATCCCAAGGAACAACCTTGAATAAAGTCCTCAGCCTTCGTAATAAGTTGATTTTATTAAGTCTTATTTTTATGATAACTGTTTTTATACTTCTACAGTTTGAGCATAACAGTAGTGTTGAACAGACGATGAGTGAATCAGAGCAATCACGAAATAAACTGCTTATCGATACGATGCTTCCTGTTATTCGTACCAACCTCTCTTTTGGGCTTGTTGATGCAAATCGTGAGTACCTTGATGCTATCTGTAAGGATAATGTGAATGTTATCTCTGTGACTCTTATCGATACAGAAGGTGAAAAACTTTACAGCTATGCTGCGATGTCACATGATTATGATAGAGAGACTCCTGAGAACTATAAAGTATCCAGAACGATCAGCGATCCCGATACACAATCCTTAATTGGAAGCATTGAGGTTCATTTTTCTAATATCTATTTTGAAAAGATGCTCAATGATCACCAACACTTTACAACGCAGATTATGATCATGTTTATCGCCGTTTTACTCATTATGTTATGGCTGTTACAGCGTGCATTTATGCCGATGTACCAGCTTGTTGAACTCATTAAAACCTTTGAGCCAAAACATGACAATTTTAAATTGGAGCGTACCGGTAAGTATGATGAGATCGGTGTGATTCAAAATGCCTTAGTGGATATGATTGATCGTATCGATCTGCACAATCGTGAGCTTAGAGAGTTAAACCAGACACTAGAAGAAAAAATTAAGCTTCGTACTAAAGCCCTTGGAGAGAAAAAAGAGGAGCTTGAGAAGGAGATTAAAACGGTAAAAGAGCAAGAGAAGATGCTGATTGCCCAATCTCGTCTTGCTGCCATGGGTGAGATGATGAGTATGATAGCGCATCAATGGCGTCAGCCTCTCTCTACAAGTACCTTGATGATTACAAACTATAAAGTCAGTGCGATGCTAGAGAGCAAAGCGCGTGATCAACGCGATGATATTTTAGATCAAATCTCTGACATCTTAGTCTACCTCTCTGATACCATAGATGATTTTCAGACCTATTTTAAACCTGATAAGAAAAAAGAGCGTTGTGAGCTTCATAAAATCATTGAACGTGCTCATCATTTTTCATTAGCACGATTGGAAAACTATGGCGTCACTTTAGCGCTAGAGTGTCATGATGCGATAGCGGTGGAGACCTATTTTAATGAGTTGGTTCAGATCATTATTAATATTATCAACAATGCTATCGATGCCATTGTTGAATCAAAGAGTTTAAAAAAGCAGATATTGATTACATGTAAAGAAGAGGCAGCGCGTAAGTATATTCAGATATCTGATACGGGTGGCGGTATTTCAGATGAGGTTTTACAACGCGTGTTTGAGCCCTATTTTAGTACCAAAGGTAAAAATGGAACGGGTTTAGGTCTCTATATGGCGAAGATGATTGTTCATAAACATATTGATGGAGAGATTAAGGTTGAGAACATAGATGGTGGGGCGCGTTTTAGTATTATATTATAAGTTTTTTGCTGCCAAATAACCGCTTGCCCAGGCAAAATGAAGATTATATCCACCACGTTCACCGACGACATCGAGAACTTCTCCTGCAAAGTAGAGGCCCTCTACAAGTTGTGACTGCATCGTTTTTGGATTGACTTTATCGGTAGAGATACCCCCACCACTCACTTCAGCATGCGCAAACCCATGGGTGTCACTCACATCAAAACGCCACTGTGTGAGGGTAAAGAGAATCTTTTTGAGATCTTTAGTGCTGATATGTGCACAGAGTGTCTTAGGGTTGATCTTACATGTAAAGAGTAGATGAGGGACGATTTTTGATGAAATCAGTCCAACAAGAAGATGTTCTATGCTTCGATCTTGCAGTCTGTTTCTCAGTTGAGAAAGCTGTGCTTGCAACTCTTGGAGTGTAAATTGTGCCAAGAGATTGAGACTGATAGCAACGTGTTGGTAATTCATTAGAGCAAGAGAAGCCCCCTGTGAGATATCTAAAATAGCAAAACCAGAAATTCCGTATTTTGTAAAGAGAAGGTCACCGCTAATCGTCTCACGTTTTTCACGGTCTATATAGAGTGTGACACTACCACTGCACTTAACACCGGCCATCTTGGCATGGATGTTTGAATCGAGACAGAGCTGAACGAGGGAAGGGTAGGTCGGTTCAATCTCATGTCCAAAATTTTTAGCCAGTTGATAGCCTTCATCCGAACCGCCAAGTTGTAAAGCGGCTTCACTTCCTGTGGTAAGAATGAGGGCATCAAAGTTTTGATAGGGCGCTTGTTTATCTTTACATGTAAGGCTAAATAAGGTCTCTTTTTTCTCAATCACAGTAACATGCTGATGACATAATATTCTTACATGTAAGGCTTTAGCCTGTTCTTCAAGTAGCATTTGCACGGTTTTGGCTTCATTAGAGAGCGGATAGACGCGACCATCATCTTTGATGTCTAAAAAGAGCCCTAAAGCGCTACAAAACTTCTTAAAATGTTTAAAATCAAATTGATGAAGCGCATGGTTTACAAAATTAGGGTTTTGAGAGAAGTAGTTCTTTACATGTAAGGAGGTGTTAGAGATGTTACAGCGACCATTTCCTGAGGCTAAGATCTTCTTACCGATACGGTCGCTTTTTTCAAATATCGTAACACTGTGACCCGAAGCAGCCGCGGTAATAGCTGACATAAGCCCAGCTGCCCCACCTCCAATAATAGCAATGTTTTTACTCAAATGAGATCGGTTTTTGTCCATTAGGAGTCACGACTTGAACACGTACCCATTTATTGATAATGCGATGAGTCGTGCCATCACTTTTCCATTTTTTCAAAATGGTGTTGACATCATCTCTTAAGGCACTGTTTTGAAGGTTGAAGGCCCAGGCTAAATGCTCTTGAGTATAAGGAACATACCAGCCCATAATCCCTTTTAGTGAAAGTTCTGCGGTGTAGTACCAGACTGAAGGGGCGTCATGGAAAAAGTAGTCGATTTCCTTGTTCATCACAGCGGCAATTCCTTGTTTTGTTGTGGTGTAACCTTTTATTGAAGCCTTAGAAAAAGAGTCTTTTACAAAAGCCTCTCCCGTGGTATAAAAAGCGTAACCGATTCGGCTGTTTTTACCCTGATTTATAATCTCAGGAGCACTATCACCTTCACGCATAACGGCCATCTGTGAGATCTCCATATACGGCTCGCTAAAGAGGGCAAAGTGACTGCGCTTTTTAGTTATGGAGATCCCCGACATTGCGATATCGATGATACCTGTCTCAAGCGCCATTTTTAGTTGCGCCCAAGGCAGTATCTTGATCTGGACATCACGGTTAAGCGCTTTGGCTAAGAGATAAGCAAAGTCGGCTTCTACACCGCTTGGCTTACCATCAACAGCAAATGCGATGGGTGCATAGTTTGTTGCCATACCTACAACAAGTTTCTCTTTAGCAGAACTTGATGGTGTACTCGTCTGGCTACAGCCTAAAAAGAGAAAGGTGAGGAGAAGTGGAAATAGAAGTTTTCTTAACATGATGCGCCTTTTGATTTTTGTCATTATAGCTAAGATATAATTAGTCAAATACTATAATAGATGGATGAGTATGCCAATTAGCTGGAAAACACTTTTTAATGATGCTAAAGTTTTTAAAAAAAGAATTATTATAGGACAATTGATAGCCCTGATGGCGGTATTTATGAGTCTTCCTATCCCACTGCTGTTTCCTATGCTTATTGATGAGGTACTTTTAGATAAACCCTCTTGGGTCATTGCGACTATTGATTATTTTCATCAACCGAGTGAAGCGTATTTTTATATCATTGTCATTTTTGCTACGACTGTTATGTTAAGAGTGAGTTTTTTTCTACTTAATGCTATGCAAATCCGACTCTTCACCATCGTTTCTAAAGAGATTGTCTTTAAATTACGTGAACGTCTTTTAAGACACTTGCAACGGGTCTCTGTTGCTGATTATGAAGCACTTGGTGGGGGTGGTGTGAGTTCAAAACTGGTGACAGATATTAATACCATAGATGATTTTATTGGCGTGAGTATCGGGAAGTTTCTGATCTCCACATTTTCTCTTATTGGTGTGAGTGTAGTTCTGTTTTTGATTAACTGGCAGTTGGCGATTATCTTATTGACACTCAATCCAACGGTCATGACGATAACAACACTCTTGGGTAAAAAGGTACGAAAGCTTAAAAAGAGAGAAAATCTTAATATTGAGACCTTTCAAGATGCCCTGAGTGAGACGCTAGATCTTTTTGTTCAGATTCGTACTCATAATCAAGAAAAACGCTATATTGCCATTATGATAGACAATGCCAAAGCGATCCGTGATGCTTCATCAAACTTTGGCTGGAAAAGTGAGGCTGCAGGACAGCTCTCTGGGGTTATTTTCCTTGTCGGCTTTGAACTTTTACGTGCTACGGCGATGGTGATGGTACTCTTTTCTCAGCTCAGTATTGGTGAGATGTTCGCGGTAATGGGCTATTTGTGGTTTATGATAACACCGCTTCAAGAGCTCTTAGGTATTCTCTTCTCGTATCAAAATGCCAAAAGTGCACTAGAGCGTTTAAATGAGATACTGATGCTCAGACATGAACCCTCTTATCCCTCTTTAAAAAATCCTTTTGAAAAGAAAGATACCAATGCCATTCGACTTGAAAAGGTCTCTTTTTCTTACAGCGAGAAAGAGGTCTTGCATGAGATCAGTATGGAGATTCCTAAAGGCAAGACCGTCGCACTGCTGGGTTCTAGCGGAAGTGGTAAAAGTACCTTAGCGCATATTATTTTAGGACTCTATAGTATGAATAAAGGTGAGATCTATATTGATGAGGTCTCTATTAAAGAGATAGGATTAGACCTGCTGCGTGATCATATCGCTTTAGTTTTACAGTCGCCGCGTATGTTTAATGATAGCTTACGTCATAACTTGACGCTCGGACGCAGTGTTGATGATGATACACTTTACGAAGCACTCCATATCGCACAACTGGGTTCGGTAATTTCTAAGCTTCAAAATGGACTCGACACCCGAATTGGTAAAGATGGTATTCGCCTCTCTGGAGGAGAGAGACAACGTCTCGCCATTGCGAGAATGTTGGTTTTTGATCCCAATATTATCATTTTAGACGAGTCAACATCGGCTCTGGATATTCAGACGGAAAATCATCTTTTTGCTTCACTTCGAGATCATTTAAAAAGTAAGACGATGATTATTATTGCACATCGTTTGAGTACGATTGAGCATGCTGATCTGGTTTATGTCATTAAAGAGGGGCGGGTGATCGAGTCAGGAGAACCCGAACAGCTTTTAAAAGAGCCAGGGCACTTTAGTGACTTTGTGGCGGCTCAGCGTTAGCCTCTTGTGTAAAGAGTGAGAGTATTTTAGCATACTCTTCATAAGCGTGACGGTAAACATACTGGGTCTGATTGGTACTTTCATAGAGCTCTTTGGCACTTTGGCCATTTTCTAGTGCATTTTTAAGCAGTTTTGTACGACGAAGATGGGTAAACGCGAGATTGGGAAAATAGCGATGTATCTCAGTTTTAATTGTCTCATAGTCACGTTGATTCTCGATCATATTAGCAAAGACCAGTATGGTCTTATGTTTAAACGCTTTAATAAGAATTTGGCTCTTCATGATAGAGTTTTTATCATTGGTTGTGGGCAGTAAAATAACATCGGCTTCATTTAAGATGAGATCAGCATGTTTGTCAACAAAGCCTCCGAAGTCATAGATGGTGTTTTCATAAAGTGGAATTTTATTAGGGTAGTATTTTGCTTTTTTATACTTATTTATGACGATAGACATATCATTAGTGACATAACGATAGTCAAGATCTTTAGCAAGCGAAAAAGCGATAGAAGTCTTGCCGACTCCCCCTTTGGTTGAAGCAATAGCAATAATGGCCATACAAAAAAGTCCTACATGTAAAATAAAATTTGAGTATAGCTGATTTTAGATTATATGTGAAAATAGTGGCGAAATGCAATCTACTCTTGATACTGAATAACGCAGTTCTTACTAGTTTTTTTCGCTCTGAGTAGCGCGGTATCGATACGATAGATGATGCTATCGAGGGTATCATTCTCTCTAAGCGCATCGATTCCAAAACTGCAAGAGAAGTGATGAAAAGAGTCCAGACTGATGTTTTCAATATTTTTTCGAAGATTCTCAGCAACTTTAAGTGCATTGTCCATAGAAGTATCAAAAAGGAAGATTAAAAATTCATCGCCTCCCCATCTAAAAATGCTATCGTCTTTTCTCAGCCCCGAACGCAGTACGGATGCAAGCTGTTTTAAAACCGCATCACCGACGTGATGGCCTAAGGTGTCATTGATAGCTTTAAAGTTGTCAATATCGATGAACAGGGCTGCTGCAGGTCTATCGTGAACATGATGCATCTGCATAAGGTTTTGAAAACCAAGTTCTAGGCTTGAGCGAGTATGGAGTGATGTGAGTGAATCTTTAGCATAGTGATTGATGGTATCAGATAGGTTAGTGATAGAGATGACGCTAACGGCTTGCTTCTCAATAATGGTACTTTTAGAAGATGTTTTAGCAATAAAAATGGATCTGTCTTGAGCTTGTAAATAGATCTCATCGATGATAAATTCATCAAACTCAAGTGCTTTTTTGATTTTTTCTTCTTCTCTGTCCACAGTAAAACTAAATAGTGATCGTCCAAGTACCTCATCAATATTTTTGTATCCAAACATTTTTAGCATCGCATGATTACCGTGAATGATCTTATGCTTACTATCGACAATCACAATCGCTTCTAAGAGTTCATCATACATGCTAAATTGGTATGAATTCTCCTCTTTTTTGTTACTTAGACGATAACCCCCTCCATAAATATTTTCAATCATTCCCTCAGGAAGAAGATTTCTAAGACGTTTAATCATATTTCTAACGGAAGCACTGTTATATTCTAGGGTATAGTCATTTTTAAGTTCAAAAAAGATACTTTCTCCGCTAACAATATTTCCCTTATTACGAATAAGTATCTGCATAAGATGTAACTGTTGCATCGTGAGTTCAATAGGTGTATCATGGCAACTGATGGTTTCTGTCGTGCTGTCGTAGGTACATGAAAAACCCAGATCAATAATCTTTTGAGTCGTATCGCTTAGAGATTTTTCAATAAGCTCTTTTAAGTTTGCCCGATTAATAGGCTTAATGACATAATCAAGCAATTTAAGTTTTATGGCCCTCATAAGTTTCTCTTTATCCGAATGTGCACTCATAATGATAATGGGTATGTCTTGATTGTCTATTCTGATCTTCTCGATGAGTGTGAGTCCATCCATCACGGGCATACTGATATCAGTGATGAGAAGATCAGGTACTTTTTCTTCAAAAAGTTCATAGGCACGCTTTCCATTATCGGCTTCAAGAACCTGAATCTCTTGCAGACGTAAAAACTGAGCAATATTTTCGCGCACACCTTCTTCATCTTCTACAAGTAAAACGGTTTTAGTAGCGTATTTCATAAGCTAATCTCTCTTCATTTAAAATAATTTGAAAACATGTACCATCTTGCGTGTTGCGCACATTAAGTGAACCGTTCATGCTTTCATTAATAAGCATTTTTGACATATAAAGACCCAATCCTGTTCCTTTAGACTCTAGCTTTGTTGTAAAGTAGGGCTCAAAGATTCTAATGAGGTTCTCTGGCTCTATGCCACCCGCATTATCGCATATCTCAATGCTAATAGATTCTTTCTCTTGGAAAGTGGAAATTCTGATGTGAGCTTGGACTGTTTTGTGTGCGACATGGGCATCTTTGGCGTTATTTAAAATCACTAAAATAACCTGTTGGAGTTCTCTGGGATATCCAAGTAAAATGATCTCTTCTCTTACATGTAAGTGCACTTCAATACTCCTATTTTTTAATGCCGATTCAATAATTGAGAGAGAATTTTTGATAATTTTCTCTAAATTAAAGGCTTCTTTTTTCTTATCCTGTGAAAAAAAATCTTTAAAATCGTAAATGGTATGTGACATGTATTGAGTTAAGGATTCGATCTCTAAAAGTTTTTTCTCAATGGCTTCATCTTGAATGTTTTTATGTGTCAGCAGTCCATCAACGACAAGAATGGCCGAGTTGATCTGAGAAAGGGGTTGGCGCCATTGGTGGGCGATATTTTCTATCATCTCCCCTATGGCTGCGAGTTTATTTTGCTGAAATATGATCCTGTCTTTGTCTCGAGACGATTCAAACTCCTTTTGTAGCTCTTTTTTTAGTATTATATTGGTTCTTCTGAGTTCAAATTGTCTGTAGAGTACAAAGAGTCCTATGAAGCTTATTGCAAGTAAGATTTTCCAAAGAAGGTCATAATTGTGTTGATTCTCATAGGTGATAGAGAACCATTTTTTGATAATCGACTCTTTTTCATGTTGAGAAATACCGCTAATGATTTTTTGCATAATATGAGTCAGCACAGGCTCACTTTTTTGGATTCCTATACCGAGCGCGAGTTTTTCATCAAAATGTGCAATCGTCTTAAAGTCTGAGTAGTCTCCATATTGAAAATAGTATTCGATTGCGACAGAGCTACCTGCAAACCCATAGACGCTATTGTCTTGTACTTTAGCAAGACCATCCGTAACGGAATCCACTTCTATAAACTTTAAATTAGGGTAATTCTCTTTTATGATATCAACAAGTGCATAGTCTTTAATGACGGCAATGCTTACATCTTCTAAGAGTTTAATATCAATGACGCTTTTTTTATCTGTTTTTGAAACAATGACA
This sequence comes from Campylobacterota bacterium, assembly GCA_034659135.1. Classification (GTDB taxonomy): domain Bacteria; phylum Campylobacterota; class Campylobacteria; order Campylobacterales; family Sulfurimonadaceae; genus S010-53. The sequence goes on along the minus strand of JAYEGP010000009.1, from coordinate 9,873 downwards.
AGAGGCGCTTCAATGTAAGGTTCGGAGAAGTTTAAGTACGCTTCACGTTCATGAGTTGGCATGACTAAAGATAAGAGATCACACTGTTTCTCTTTCATGGAACGGAGTGATTCATTCCAGTTTTTAGTTTTTAAAATAGTGATGGGAACAGGAAGTTTTTCTTGAATGATCTTAATAAAATCAGCATTCATACCCCGATATTTTCCCTCTATCATCGCTTCAAAGGGCATCCATTTCGGATCAATACACATCTGTAGTCTTTTTTTGCTTTTAAGATACTCGTGCTCTGTTTGTGTTAGATTAAATCTGTTTATGAGTTTCTCTTGCGTATCAAAGAACCACTTTTTCTTTAAGGATAAAAGCTCCTGTTTGCTTAAATGTTGGAGTGACTTATTGATAATACTGATGGCTTCTGGCCAATCTTTTCTCACGCCAAAAGCGAGATCAAGAGTTTTGTCTAAAAGTGCGGTACGTCTGGGATAGGGTAGTCCTAGCTCATTGGCTAAATAGAAGGTTGAGCCGTTACCAAACATCGCATCAGCCTTTCCTGTAAGGACATGGCTTATAACATCTTCAATCTTATCGAGTCTGATAATTTTTGAATTTTTAAATTTCTGAGCTATTTTTACATCAACTAAATTGCTTTTATGTATGGCAATGGTTTTGCCCTCTAGATCTTGAGCTGAGTAGATATTTTTAGGATTGTCGATAGAGGTGAGAATCATCTTTCTCATACTGAGATAAATATCTGAAAAATTTAGATAGCTTTTTCGCTCTTCATGAATACCTCCCGTGCTCAGACCATCTAACTCTTTACGTTTTGCCTTGGCTAGCATCTCAGCCCAATCACCAGCTTCTAAGGTAAAATTTGCACCACTGACTTTGTTAATGAGTTGGAGTAGATCGGCATCAAAGCCAGTGATAGTGCCATCTTTGGAGACGATAACATAAGGAGCCCATCTTTTTTCAGTACCTAAGACAATTTTTGGATGTGTTTTGAGAAACTGTTTTTCTCTATCAGTAAGTTTTAAAGGATTTTCATTTGTGTTATAAATGAAAGAACTTATATTTCTTGGATTTTTTGTTGTTACAAATCCATTTTGTATGAAAATATCTGCGATATTCTGAATGCGAGTACTATCGATGTCTCCAATCTTATAAATATTGGGGAGTATAAGCTGTTCGGTCAGCTTTGCTTCAAATCTCAGGGCATCTTTAGACTTATCTTGAGAATTATATTTTTTTACAATAAGGTCTATGATTTCATCTTGATACTTTAGTGCATATTCCCAACCTTTTATCGAAGCTTCTGTAAAATTCTTTACACGTTTTGGATGTTTGCTTATTTCATCTTCTGATGTAAAAAGATTCACATCATAATATTTTGCACCGTATACGGTAGGATCAAAAATATTATATTCAATACCTTTTTGATTGAGGGTATAGAGTTCATTTGTAGTAAAGGAACTTATTGCATCGACTTTTTTAGTGACAAAGGCATCAATTTTAAAGTTCGTCGGCACAGCTAAAATGTCATTAAGTGTGAGATCAAATTTATTAAGCATCAATCGTAACGTGATTCTATCAATACCATTCGAGACTCCCATGATTTTTTTGCCCTTTAAGTCTGATGGAAGTTTGATATTCTCTTGTGTGACTAAGACTAAGGGAGATTGTTTGAAAAAATTGGCAAGTAACATAATAGGCTTGCCATTGAGATAGTCTGCAACTATAGAAGAGTAGGAGAGACCGTATTGCGCATGACCTTGGAGTACTTCTTCGATGATTGTTTTATGCTTATCGTACTCTTTAAAGCTGACATCCAATCCTACTTCTTTGTAAAAGCCTTTCTCTTTTGCAGCATAAAAGCCTGCAAATTCAAATTGATGTTTCCACTGAAGTTGTAAGGTAATGGGATCAAGTTTTTCGTCTTTGGCATGTAGAGTAAAAAAGAGTAGTGTTAATAAAAAGAGTTTGAATAGATTCATAATGTAATGATAGCTGTAAATTGTATGTTAAATGTAAAATTTTGATTGAAATATAAAACTGAGGGAAAATAAAAGTGGCGCGGTGGACGAGACTCGAACTCGCGACCCCCTGCGTGACAGGCAGGTATTCTAACCAACTGAACTACCACCGCACTTTAGATTTGGATTTTATACAAAGTAATCTTAGACCTTGTTGTGTTTTTATGAAAAACTTGTTTTGCAAATAGATGTGTTAAGGTTTTAGCGAAGCATACTAAAAGTATGTGAGCTGAAAGCTTCGTGCATATATTTTCAAATTTTTATGAAAAAACTTGTTTTGTAAATAGATGTGCTAAGATTTTAGCGAAGCGTACTTAAGTACGTGAGCTGAAAGCTTCGTGCATATATTTTCAAAATGGTGGGCATTACAAGACTCGAACTTGTGACATCTACCTTGTAAGGGTAGCGCTCTACCAACTGAGCTAAACGCCCAAAAATTTTGCTTTTTACTTTACTCTGCGTTAAAGTTGCCTTCGGATACTGGCGTATACCTCAGTTAACTTTGCCTTGATTAAAGGAAAAATCAATAATTTTTGTTAAAAATAACAAAATGTAAAATAAATAACGCTTCATATTGAACTTAAGTGGCGACCCTTAAAGGATTTGAACCTCTGTTCTTACCATGAAGTGATAATGTCCTTGGCCACTAGACGAAAGGGTCAGTATCAATAAACAAATGGTGGGCATTACAAGACTCGAACTTGTGACATCTACCTTGTAAGGGTAGCGCTCTACCAACTGAGCTAAACGCCCGCAAATAAATGCGATAAAAAATATGGCGCGGTGGACGAGACTCGAACTCGCGACCCCCTGCGTGACAGGCAGGTATTCTAACCAACTGAACTACCACCGCAACCTAAAAAAACTTGTTTTTGTCTTAGTTGTGCCTAAGGTTTTGGCGAAGCGTACATCGAGTACGTGAGTCAAAAGCTTTGGTGCAAATAATGCAAAAAATGGTGTCCTGTGTAGGATTTGAACCTACGGCCACATCATTAAAAGTGACGTGCTCTACCAACTGAGCTAACAAGACGTTTTAAGTTCTCACATTTATTTGTGAGGCGAAATTATACTTATTA
>JAYEGP010000009.1:5467-6670 GCA_034659135.1 Campylobacterota bacterium | reverse complement strand
AAAAATGGTGTCCTGTGTAGGATTTGAACCTACGGCCACATCATTAAAAGTGACGTGCTCTACCAACTGAGCTAACAAGACGTTTTAAGTTCTCACATTTATTTGTGAGGCGAAATTATACTTATTAAACTGCCCTTTGTCAAGGGATTTTCATAAATCTTTAAAAAAGAGATCTTTATCTATCAGTAGAAGCATTTTTATGGCGTAAAATGCGCTCTGTTCTTGGATGTAATTTCGATCTCCAAAAAGTTGAATCTGTTCATGATTGGCACTGTTTTTACTGCGTGCTGAGATGCAGACTGTGCCGACTGCTTTCTCTAAGGTTCCTCCATCTGGTCCAGCTATGCCACTAATGGCTAGGGCGTAGTCCGCATAACTGACATTAAGAGCGCCTTCACTCATTTCAGCAACCACTTCAAGACTTACGGCACCATTTTTTTCCAAAATAGCATCATCAACAGCTAGCCAATTTGACTTTAAGGCATTGGAATAGGTGACAAGTGAACCTTCAAATACATTAGAAGCGCCACTTTCATGAGTGAAAAAATACGCTAAAAGACCTCCTGTGCAACTTTCTGCAAAGGTGAGCTTTTTATTATGATGCGAAAGTTTTTCGATGATAAACGCTACAATATTATTTGAAGCGATGAGTTTGTGACTGAGTAACTGTTTCGCTGCTGCTATGAATTGTGAAATATTTCCATATTTTCGACTGGTAACACTCACTTCTATCCACCCCTCGACGATACTTACGAGATCGAGTCGAATATCAAAACTCTGTGCTAAAGGTTCAAGAAGTATTTTTACGCTTGAAGCATTTTCATCAAAGACATGAACCTTGGCAAGTTTCTTTTCATCTTCGAGTATGACTTGAGGTAAGGTCTGGTTTTCCGTGGCAATAATAACATTGACTCTGGATTTTTTATGCTCAATGAGATAACTGCCTTCTTCAAAGATGGTTGTCTGTGAGGGAATAAGCATCTTCTCTTTTAGGATTTGATTGTCTGAAGTGATGGTGCTTAGGAGTTTTCCTACAACTGCGGAAGTGTTTTTTGTTGTGAGAATAATGAGTTTTACCTCTTGTTTTAAGAGCTGATCGAGAACAAGAAATAGGGAGTTATCAGAGTCTTGAAAATAGCTAAGCTGTTCGATATGACCGAGTTTTTCTTTGATACTACGTGTAATATATCGCTGTAGCGGCAA
>JAYEGP010000009.1:2112-5367 GCA_034659135.1 Campylobacterota bacterium | reverse complement strand
ATTGAGCAGCAGGTTGAGAAAAAGCTTGGTGGCAAACAGAAAAAAGAGCTTTTAAATACGGGTGAAGTGCGAAAACTTTGTCGTGAACACGCTGCAAAGTTTGTAGATGTTCAGCGTGATGAGTTTAAAACCATGGGAATCATTGCAGATTGGGATAAACCGTATCTGACCATGGATTATAAGTTTGAAGCAAATATCTACCGTACGCTTTGTGACGTGGCTAAAAAAGGACTCTTGATTGAGCGTTCTAAGCCGGTGTATTGGAGTTGGGCAGAACGAACAGCGCTAGCTGAGGCAGAAGTTGAGTATGAAGACAAAGAGTCTCATTCGATTTATGTGGCGTTTGAACTCAGTGATGAAGCTAAAATTCGTGCTTCAATTGAAGGCGATGCGGCACTGGTAATCTGGACAACAACACCGTGGACACTTCCTGCAAATACCGGAATTTCTCTCAATCCAGATGAGCTGTATGTGCGTACGTCTGATGGTTATATTGTTGCTAAGAAACTTTATGAAAGTATGAGAGAACTTGGTGTGCTTAGTGGTGATATTGTTCAAACCTTTGAAGCAGGAATTTTTGAAAACCTTCACACGATCAACCCCTTAAATGGTCGTAGCTCTCATATCGTTTTAGGTGAGCATGTTCTCATGGACAGTGGTACAGGTTGTGTTCATACCGCTCCTGGACATGGTGAAGATGATTACCGTATTGGACTGAAATATAATCTTGAAGTGATTATGCCAGTTGATGAAACGGGATGTTTTGATCAGAGTGTCGTTCGCGAGAAGCTTCTTCCTAAGGCGCAAGAATTTGTTGGAAAGCATATTTTTAAATCCAATGATGCCATTTTAGAACTCTTAGGAGATAAACTCTTACATGTAAGCAAATTTACCCACTCCTATCCTCACTGTTGGCGTTCGCATACGCCACTGATTTTTCGTGCTACAAAGCAGTGGTTTATCTCTGTAGATGATACTCCTGAAGGGGAGAATAAGACCTTGCGTGAGATCGCAGTTGATGAAGTGAATCAAACAAGCTTTTATCCTGAAACGGGACGTAAACGTCTGAGCTCTATGGTTGAAAATCGTCCGGATTGGTGTATTTCTCGTCAGCGTGACTGGGGTGTGCCTATCGCATTTTTTCGTGTGAAAGCTACGGGTGAAGTGATTTTAGATGAGAAAGTCTTAAACTTTGTAGCCATGGTCTTTGAGATGCAAGGCTCAGATGCGTGGTACACCATGCCAACCGAGCAGTTACTTTACCCAGGTTCGGGCTATAAAGCTGATGAGGTTGAAAAAGTTTCAGATATTTTAGATGTCTGGTTTGATAGTGGATCAACATGGAACGCTGTATTGAAATCACGTAATTATGATGCAGGTGCGTATCCAACAGACCTCTATCTTGAAGGTTCCGATCAACATCGTGGTTGGTTCCAGTCTTCACTTTTTTTAAGTGCAGCAGTACAGCATAAAGCACCGTACAGAGGTGTTCTGACCCACGGTTTCACGGTTGATGCCAAGGGTGAAAAGATGTCCAAGTCTAAGGGTAATGTTATTGCTCCAGATAAGGTCATCAAGCAGTACGGTTCAGAGATTTTACGTTTATGGGTTGCGATGAGTGACTATCAGGGGGATCTTAAAATCTCTGATGATATCTTAAAACAGACCTCTGAGAGTTACCGAAAACTGCGAAATACCTTTAGAATCATGCTGGCAAATATTGATGATCTTGAGACGATAATGGCTTATGATGATATGGGTGTACTTGATCAGTGGATCGTCTCTAAAGCGGCTAAAATCCTCGCTGATGTGCATCAAAATTTTGAAAACTATAACTTTGTTCAGGGCATGAGTCTTTTAAATAATTTCATAGTGAATGATTTAAGTGGTATCTATATCGATGTGACTAAAGACAGACTCTATTGTGATGCGAAAGATGATGCCCACCGTCGTGCAAGTCAAAGTGCTATGGCAATCATTGCTAAAGCACTTTTAGGTTTAATCGCTCCAATTTTGACCTATACGGCAGATGAAATTTTAGAATCAGCACCCGCTGTGATTCGCGGTGATGCTAAGGATATTTTTGAGTATCAATACAGCGCTATTACGCTCAATGCATCAAGTTTTCCTGAAAGCTATATGATGCGTGCTCGTGAGAAGTTCTCTGAGATCGTTGATGGACTTAAAAAAGAGAAAACGATTAAAGCGACCTTAGAGTTAATTATTCAGACGACATCAAGCACCGTTGCCTCATTAGCTGGCGTGGAAGCGGAAGATTGGTTCGTAGTTTCTGGTATCAGTACCCAAGCCGTTTCAAAAGAGGCAGGGCGTTTTGAAATTGATGGCGATCTCTTTGTAGTCGGTTTTGCTGAAGCTGAAAAATGTCCACGTTGTTGGAAATATCAGTCCGTGTCGCAAGAGCTTACATGTAAGCGTTGTGATGAGGTTGTCAGTGCCTAGTATCAATGAAGCCGTACCTCTTAGCTTTGTAGCTATCACGGTCGTGCTTATTTTTGTTCTTGTTGGCATCGGTATTGCAGCGGTGCAGCATGCTAAAAAAGTAAAGGAGAGTGAATGATCACACTAAAAGAGGCCTTGACACTTTCAAGTGATGCGCTTGAGACACTAAAAAAAGATTTACGAGAAAAGATTGAGCAAGAGCGTGATCTTAATGCTTATATTGATGTTAAGAGTGTAGGCGAGGGAGTGCCTATCGCCATCAAAGATAACATTCAAGTTAAAGATTGGTCGGTGACTTCAGCATCGAAGATTCTTCAAGGCTATATCGCTCCTTACAATGCTACTGTTATTGAAAAACTTCAAGCGGCAGGTCTTAGCCCTTTTGGTCGTACCAATATGGATGAGTTTGCTATGGGTTCAACTACGGAGAGCAGTTGTTATGGTAAAACACTGAATCCACGCAATAAAGAGTGTGTTCCTGGTGGAAGTTCTGGTGGATCAGCCGCGGCAGTTGCCGCAGGTTTAGCTATTGCTGCTCTTGGAAGTGATACGGGAGGTTCTATCCGTCAACCTGCCGCTTTTTGTGGCATTGTAGGGATGAAGCCGACCTATGGTCGTGTGAGTCGTTACGGTTTAGGTGCGTATGCGAGTTCACTTGATCAGATCGGTCCTATGACACAAAATGTTGAAGATGCGGCAATTTTGTATGACATTATTAGTGGTCACGACCCTAAGGACTCAACGAGTGTTACTATAAGTTGTGAATCTGTAGTTGATAAATTAGATGCTTCTCGT
>JAYEGP010000009.1:0-2012 GCA_034659135.1 Campylobacterota bacterium | reverse complement strand
GGTTTACAGCTTATTGGTGCGGCATTTGATGAACAGACGGTTTTTGATGGTGCTTTGAGCCTCGAAAAACAGTTACAATTATAAAAAAGGAACCCTAAGATGAATATTCGTAAACGTGCATTGACATTTGAAGATGTGTTGTTAGTCCCTTGCTACTCTGAAATCCTACCTAAAGAGGTTAATGTCGAGAGCAAATTTTCTCGTAATATCACCTTAAAAGTTCCTATGGCATCGGCCGCTATGGATACGGTTACTGAGTATCGCGCGGCGATTGCTATGGCACGCCTTGGGGGTATCGGTATCATTCATAAAAATATGGATATTGAGACTCAGGCGAAGATGATTACGAAGGTGAAAAAATCAGAATCTGGAATTATCATAGATCCTGTTTTTGTGCATCCTCACGCTACATTAGGTGATGCTGAAGCCTTGATGCATGAATTCAAAATTTCGGGTGTACCTGTTGTTGATGAGCACAATAAACTACTTGGAATCCTAACCAATCGTGATATGCGTTTTGAAAAAGATATGAGTAAACTGGCTATTGATACGATGACACCAATGCCGCTTATTACTGCATCAAAAGGTATCTCACTCGATGATGCAGGCGATATTATGAATAAAAATAAGATTGAAAAATTGCCAATCATCGATGATGGAGGCTACCTTCAAGGTCTTGTTACCATCAAAGACATTAGAAAACGCATTGAATACCCTCATTCAAATAAAGATGCTTTTGGTCGTCTGTGTGTCGGTGCTGCCATTGGTGTAGGTCAAATTGATCGTGCTCGTGCTTTAGTTGAAGCTGGAGTTGATGTTTTAGTTATGGATTCAGCACATGGACACTCTAAAGGAATTCTTGACTCAGTTAAAGCGATTAAAGCAGAATTGACTGTAGATATTGTTGCGGGTAATGTTGCTACTGCAGAGGCTACTGAAGCACTGATTGAAGCGGGTGCAGATGGTGTCAAAGTAGGTATCGGTCCAGGTTCTATCTGTACGACTCGTATTGTTGCGGGTGTGGGTGTGCCTCAGATCTCAGCGATTGATGAATGTTCAGAAGTAGGTCGCAAGCATGGTGTTCCTGTTATTGCTGATGGGGGTATTAAGTACTCTGGAGATATTGCTAAAGCCTTAGCTGTTGGTGCCTCTTGTGTCATGGCGGGATCACTGCTTGCTGGTACTGAAGAGTCACCGGGAGATACCATTAGCTATCAAGGACGTCAATACAAACTCTATCGGGGTATGGGAAGTATCGGTGCGATGAATAAAGGAAGTACTGATCGTTACTTTCAAGAAGGGACAGCGGCGGATAAGCTGGTTCCTGAGGGGATAGAAGGCCGTGTTCCTTTTCGCGGTCCTATTGGTGGCATTGTGCATCAGATGATGGGAGGACTACGCTCTTCTATGGGGTACTGTGGATCGGTGAGTATTGAAGATTTTTGGAAAAAAGCAGAGTTTGTTGAAATTACGAGTGCGGGGCTTAAAGAGTCTCATGTGCATGATGTTATTATCACAGAAGAAGCGCCAAACTACCATATCTAAAGGTCTATTTTGAATAAAGAAGCCATCCATGCTGGATTTTGGGTACGTTTTGTAGCTTCGCTACTTGACACACTTTTTATTGCTGTGCCTATTGGAGTTATTGTCTATCTCTTAAGTGATGGTCAGTGGATGAATTTTGATCAGTTTAAACAGGCGATACAGATGGCGCAGTATGGAAATATTGATGCGCTTGAACATCGTCCTCAAACCGATATGAGATGGGAACTTCTATTTGAATTACTTATGGCAATTGTGATTATTGTCTTTTGGAAACGCTGGGCTGGTGCTACACCTGGTAAACATATAGTCGGAATCGAAGTCGTCAATGCGAGTGATTTGGGTCCGCTTAGTAATAAACAACTTATTATTCGATATATTGGTTATATCGTTTCGATAATTCCCTTGATGATCGGTTTTTTTATGGTTGCATTTCGCAGTGATAAAAGAGCCCTTCATGATCTTTTAGC
>JAYEGP010000008.1:0-27307 GCA_034659135.1 Campylobacterota bacterium | reverse complement strand
CAGGGCTAACGAGTTAGCTCAAGGAGTCTTAACGCAGAGTATGGATACAGAGCTAATGCCCGAAGGGTAGCCTCAAAATGGCAATCTTGAATAAAATTTTTCATCGCCATAGCTTTCAGGAAACATCGCTTCGCGAGCGATTCTCTTGTTTTGGCTATGACTCTAAAAAAGTTTTATCCAATCTTACTCATTTTGAGACTATTTAGGCTATGCTCTTATATCGCAACAAGTCTAGTATGCGCAATATAAGAATTGCCAAACTACACTATAAGTTTGAAATGTATCGCTAAGTATGCTCAAAAGAAGCTTCCAAAAACTTTATTATTACAAATTATTTTTTTCACTATACGCGTACCTACCAAAAAATGTAAATACGTAACACATTTATGATTAAAGAGGAAGTATTTTCTTTTTATTAGCGCTACAATAACAGATGCAAACACTTCCTATCCAAGAGTTTATTCCAGAAATACGTTCACAACTGCGTTCACACAATAAGCTTATCTTACAGGCTGCTCCAGGTGCAGGAAAAACCACCCTAGTGCCACTTGCCTTACTGGGTGAGTCATGGCTTCACCATAGACAGATTCTTATCTTAGAACCGCGTCGTTTGGCTACTCGAAATGCAGCAGGCAGGATGGCAGAGCTTCTGGGTGAAAAGCTAGGTCAGCGTGTAGGCTATCAGATACGCGCTGAGCGCTGTATCAGTACTCAAACAAAAATCATTGTCGTCACGGAAGGTATCTTAACCCGTATGCTTCAAAGCGACCCTGCCTTAGAAAATATTGCGCTCATTATCTTTGATGAGTTTCATGAGCGTAATCTTCATGGTGATCTTGCTTTAGCGCTTTCACTCCAATCTCAAGAGCTTTTACGTAGTGATTTAAAAATTATGCTTATGTCGGCAACACTTAACACTAATGCTCTAGTCACACTTTTAGATAATGCGCCGCTCATTTGTAGTACAGGTCGAAGTTATCCGGTAGAAAACAGCTATCTCACAACTAAAATAGCACAGCCTTTAGTCAAACAGCTTCCTGCTCTTATTTTAAAAACTGTTTTAGAGGTTTTGAACACACAAAAGGGAAGTATCTTAATTTTTTTACCCGGTGCTAAAGAGATAAAAAATTTGCAAAAGAGACTGCATGAGCATATTCAAGATAGCACGCTATTCATTGCGCCCCTATATGGCACTATGAGTAAAGAAGCACAAGATAGCGCCATCATCCCCTGTCGTGAGGGCTATAGAAAAATTGTTATTGCTACTAACATTGCTGAAACAAGCCTTACCATTGAGGGGATAAGCGTTGTTATTGACTCAGGTCTACAGAGAGTTTCTCAGTTCAACAGCGGCTCAGGGCTGAATCAACTGCGCACGGTCAAAATTTCTCAAGACTCTGCCACACAGCGTAGTGGTCGTGCAGGACGTCTGCAAGCAGGCAGGTGTTATCGTATGTGGCATGAACATACACAGCTTGCACCTCACGCTACCCCAGAAATACTCACGAGTGATATCGCACCCATGATGTTAGAGTTAGCCGCTTGGGGTGTTAGTGATGTTAATGAACTCCATTGGCTCGATCTTCCAAACCCCAACGCACTCAAACACGCTCGCGAACTTTTAGAAGAGTTGGGAGCATTAAAAGAGCAGCAGATCACTCCGCATGGCCGTGAGATCTTAGAACTAGCCACCCATCCTCGTCTTGCTCATATGATGCTTAAAGCCAAAGAGATTGGTCACGGCGATACTGCCTCACTTATTGCCGCACTACTGAGTGAAAAAGATTTCTTTCTAGGTGATGCAAGACGTTCCATGGATATCAGCGAACGCATTAGACTCTTACATGTAAAGCATTGCGAGCATCAATGTGATTACACTGCCTTTGAGCGTGTACTAAAAACCGCTAAAACGTTTCAGAAAAAACTCAAGCTATCATCACACCAAAAAGCCTTCTCTGCTGATATGGTAGGCGTACTCCTTGGTTTTGCTTATCCCGATCGTATCGCTCAAAGTCGCGGTTTTAAAAATAGTCGTTATCTTTTGAGTAATGGCAAGGGCGCACTAATGCCTAATGAAGATCAGCTTTTTAGCGAACCTTATCTGGTCGTTGCAGACCTAAATGCTTCTCAAAGTGATGCCTTAATCTATCAAGCAGCATCGATTACAGCAGCACAAATTGAAGAATTTTTTAGTGAGTTAATCACCAAAAAACATCGCACTTACTACAATGATGATGCGGAGCGTATAGAGTCTCGAGAGCTACTGCAACTTGGTGCGATAACACTTCGAGAATCCATACTTCAAAATATCGATAGCAAGGAAATCACCACTGCTCTGATAGCATCCATTAAAACTAAGGGGCTAAAAAGTCTGAATTTTTCGAGAGAGTCTCTTGCCTTGCGAGAACGCATCACTTTTTTAAATTATTGGAAATCAAAGGAAAAAAGTTTAGAAAATATCATCGGAGAAATTCCATATTTAAGTGAGAGCTGGCTGCTTGATCATCTCGATATCTGGTTAGCGCCTTATCTTGAAGGCATAAAAACCTTTAGTGCCTGTCGAAAGCTAAATATGTACGCGATACTTTTAAATTTACTGACATGGGAACAACAAGAGAGGCTTGAACGCTTAGCACCAAAAAAGATTGAAGTACCTAGTGGTTCAAAAATTACTATTGACTATGAGAATCCTCAATCCCCTGTTTTAGCCGTACGCCTACAAGAACTTTTTGGAATGCTTGAAACACCAAAACTTATCCATTCACATGTCAGTTTGAGCGTTGAACTGCTCTCTCCAGCAAGACGACCCATGCAGATTACAAAAGATCTGCGTAGCTTTTGGGAAACAACCTACCATGATGTAAAAAAAGAACTTCGAGGAAAATATAAGAAGCACTACTGGCCTGATGATCCCTTTGAGGCCATCGCTACCAGCAAGACAAAGAAAAATATGTAATTATTTTTTTGTCAGTACTTGAAAAACTGCTTTTTGATATTTCAAAGCAAATTTTGTATCGGCACTGTTTCTTAATGCTTTAATACATGCACGATCTGCAATATAACCTAAACTTTCACGAAAAGCACCACTTCTCTCATTCACCCTAATCATAGACTTCATACCCGCTACAACACCTAAAACATAACCACTTGCTTCATCATGGTATCTTCCATCATCACTCACATAATATTTACACTGATTCTTAATTCGAATATCAAAGTCTCTTGCCGAAGCCACACTCAAAAGTCCACTGATTACTATTAGTACCATTACTACATTTTTCATACTACCCCTTTCTATGTTATAAGTATATCTTTTAAAACTTTTTTCTATGTAAATACTTGCTTCTAGCTTGATAGTGTTTTTTTAGTATTCAGCTCTGCACAAGCCCTCTAAAGATACAATTTTAAAACTAAAAGCCATTCTATTCCCCATAAATCATGACGTTTCAAACTATAAATTTACCAAAAGGAAGTCCAAATGTGTGACTTTAACAATCTCGATGATGCTGCTAAAGCAAATTATCACCAACAACTTAATGAATATGCCGAAGCTTTTGGAGGAAGAAACTTCTTTCTTCAACTTCTTGAAGCGATCCGTAAAACAAAACCCCATCCACTCATGGCTAAAAACTGTCAATTTCGTTTTTCAAGAGGTGGAATCAAATGGGGTAAAGTTATTTTTCAAGATAAACTGACCCTATTAATGAATATTCGACTCAATGAAAGTGAAAATGGAACCTTGCTGCCTGATAAAGAGGATAAAAGTTATAAAAAAGTGATGAACTTACTTCGTACTTTAGGACCTATCGAGTTTGAAGTCATACCAAAACATCTCAAAGATGGTGATGGATTCACCATGAAAGCTTTTGAAATCATTGATGAAAACACAACACGTTTAAACCCAATTTTTGATGCTATTTTCTTCTGTTCTGTAGATACTATCAAAAAAGTATTAAATTATGAGCCTAAGATTTAGTATGAATGGTACTCAAAGAAAAAATATTAAAAGTGGCATTAAAGTCGCTATTGTTCTCAAACAAGATCAAGGAACAGGAGCCCTAACTGAGGGGATTGTACGCGATATTCTGACCAATTCTCCTAGCCATCCTCATGGCATAAAAGTACGCCTCATGAGTGGTGAAGTAGGACGAGTCAAAGAGATATATTAGTGTTTATCAAGAAAATAAGATATAATTTTCCTGATGAAAAAGATGAGGCTAGAGTTCATCTTTAGTGTGTAACAAGTTAAATCTGCTTAGACCTGAAGACTCCCCCAATTTTGATTCCACTTCAATTGAAGTGTATTTTCCTACTAGAGGTATTACAAATGGCAGAATTGCTAAACGGATCTGTAAAATGGTTCAACGAAGAAAAAGGTTATGGATTTATCCAACAAGACAACGGAGACAAAGATTTATTTGTTCACTTCCGTCAAGTAAACAACCCAGGTTATGGTCGTGTTTCTTTAGCTGAAGGTCAAAAAGTAACTTTCGAAATTGGTGAAGGTCAAAAAGGCCCTCAAGCAGAAAACGTTACACCACAATAGTGGTACTTCACAGGCTTCTATGCCTGTGATCTTCTCATTACTTCTTTTTAACCCCTAAATTTTTCAAAAAACCAATAAAATGCAAACATTAATCCTGGTGTTTTAGCCTTACTCTCATCAAAAATAAAAGCCTTTGCTTCGCTTACATGTAAGTACTCAAGCTCAATAGATTCCGTATCAATTCCTCCACCTTTATGAACTTTCATACTTGCATCCACTTGAGCAAAAAAAAGATGCTGTTTTGCTCCTGACACACCTACATTAGTAAAAAAAGAGGTGATCTTTTCAATCCTATCAACGGCTATATCATAACCACACTCTTCATCAACCTCTTCTTTCGCAATCTGCTCTACAGAACAGCTCTTATCAATAATACCTGCACATAACTCGTACGTATGCAGATGTTGCTTATCATTTACATAAACTGGAGGACGAAACTGTTTGACCAGAACAAAAGAATCACTACTGTGATCATAGAGTAAAATAGCAACACTATCATGACTTTTAACCGCTTCCCATGAAAGCGATTTTCCATTTAGAACATAATTAATACGCATCGGTTTCACAAATTGAGGATTTTCAAGAGAAGTAATATTAAGAGAGATCATATCAAACCTTTTACATGTAAGTTGTATAATTATATCAAAGGATTTAACGTGCGATATCTATTACTTCTGCTACTGGTTTTTTCATCACTTTATGCTCAAAAAATATCGGCACTCTATGATGTCAAATTTTCAATCTTTGGAAAGATTGGTGAGGCTTATGTCAGTTATTTTCACCATAACAACCGTTATCACATCTATGTCAATGCGGGACTAACAGGTGAAGCGGCTACCATAGGACAACAAAGACGCGAAATTCATGAGAGTTTTGGCATCATTGAAAAGGGAATTTTAAAGCCTGAACTGTATAAAATCACCCGAAGTGCTACGCATTTTTATAACCAAACCTTTTTTGTATTTTATCCTGATAGCCAAAAAATTGAAGAGCACCGCGTTAAGGAGAAAGATGTCGAAACTTCAATATTTAACATTGCTACTTTTAGCTATGACACAACGGTTAAACGAGAAAAAAGTATCAGCATGAAAACACTAGATTACTTTGCGGATAATGATCTTCAATCCATCTTTTTTAATGTCAAATCACTACTCTCTAGCTTAGGTTTAGGGGATAAAAAAGTAGTCCACGCAGTAGGTGGTAGTAATAAAAAAGGTGAAATTCTCATCACAAAACCCAATGGAGAGAAGAGAGAGGAGCTTATGGAGCTCATGCCTCATCATGAGCAAAAACTCATTACCGTACTCATCAATCAAGATATTTTTAAAAGTGATAAAGGAGAGCTCTACATCTCATTAGATGAAGAATTTTTAGTCAAAGAAGCCATGCTAAAAGATGTTCTACTTTTTGGAGATATTCATGGCTATCGTGTATGGAAAAAAAAGGAAAGTTAAACGATGGACAACAATGAAACAGCACAAAATATCATCAACGCAGCACTTCTACCTAATTTTTTGTTTTTATTAGGACTTTTTTTAATGTTGGGCTTTTTGTGGTATCACTTTGATTACAAACTGGGTGAAGAGGAGTCTAACCCCGAGCAGAAAGACCGCGATTAAGCATCTCATCAATTTCGCGCTGATAGCTTGGATTTCGCTTTGAAAGCTCTTT
Source organism: Campylobacterota bacterium (assembly GCA_034659135.1). Classification (GTDB taxonomy): domain Bacteria; phylum Campylobacterota; class Campylobacteria; order Campylobacterales; family Sulfurimonadaceae; genus S010-53. The sequence goes on along the minus strand of JAYEGP010000008.1, from coordinate 21,090 downwards.
ATCAAACATAATGACTAACTCTTTGTTAGTATTTGGATGACGTGAAATCGCAAAAATAACTTCAGCATAATGTTTAAAATCTTTATCTGGGGAAATACCATGTTTTGCTTTAATGGTGCCATAGTGTTTAAGTATAAGTTCAGCAGCTTCACGAAGTTCGCTCGTGCTACTTTGATTCTTTTTGATTATGCTAACAAGTTTGGGAAAACTTGGAGTCTCTGTTTTAACTGCAACTTCTTTAGCCTTTACATGTAAAGCCTTCTTCTTTGAAGGTTTATAAACATAAAAAAATATCAAAATACCCAATACCAACGCCCATACAACAATTAAAATAACTAAATTAAGAATCTCCATGGTGTCAATTATAACACAATATACGCTACAATAATGCATGATATATAAAATGGAATTGTAATGAATGCTACCATCGTCATTGTAGAAGATGAAGAAGATATTCTCGAACTCATTGAGTACAATCTTGAAAAACAGGGCTTTGAGACCATAGGATTTTTAAGTACAAAAAATGTTTCTCAAGTTTTAGAAGAAGAGCGTATTGATCTCCTTATTATGGATCGTAATCTTCATGGTACAGAAGGTAGTGAGTATGTTGCTGAGCTTCGTGCAATGGGGATAGAAATTCCTGTTATCTACCTTACAGCTAAAAATAAAGAGAGTGATATAGAAGAGGGATTTGAGTCAGGAGGTGATGATTATATCACCAAACCCTTCAATATGAAAGAGCTAATTCTTCGTATAAAAGCAATCTTAAAGCGTACACGAACAGACCTTAACAAAAGTAATGTTGTCTACAGAGACATGACACTTAATCTTGGTTCACGGCAACTTCACATTGAAAAAGAGCGCATCGACCTTACAAAATTAGAATTTGATCTACTCTATACACTCATAAATAATCAAAATATTGTACTCAGCCGTGAATATCTGCTAGAGCATGTCTGGGGTAATGATGATTTTTATCAAGATCGTACCGTTAATGTCGCCATTAACCGTCTCAAAGAGAAGATTGATCCGCTTAAAGAAAAGGAATACATTAAGACAGTACGAGGTGTAGGTTACACGCTTTGTTAAGAATCCATCAACAATTTTTCATAAAATTTATGCTCCTTTTTGTGGGCACCACCATCATTGCTATTTTTGTAAGCTACATGACGCTTAAAGACATTGTCATCGAAAACAATGAAACACAGCTCAAAAAAACACTAAGCTTACTCATACTTCAATTAAAAACCACCCAAGACCTTGAGCTTTTTGTAAGAGAAATTAAAAGTGAAAGTGGCTTTAGGCTCACACTGATTCAAAACGATGGGGTGGTTATTGCAGAAAGTGATTACAAACACTCTGAAATGGAAAACCATGCCACACGCGAAGAGATCATCATGGCAAGAAAAACGGGTGAAGGAAGTGCTATTCGCTATTCTAACACCCTAAAAAATGATTTTTTATACGTTACCAAGGCGCTAAACTTAAATAACAAAAAAATATTTATACGCATCTCTATGAGTCTTGAAGCTGTTTTTCAAAGCTTTTATACCTTTTGGTATCGTATGGCTTTTGCCATCACTTTCTTTATTATTTTATCTATTATCATTCCTTACAATATGAGTAAAAAAATTCGTTACGATATTGAACAGATCACTTCATATCTTGAAGAACTCTCAGAAAAAAATTATAAAGCCGTACTGCAAACACGCTATTTCACTGAGTTTTTACAGATCTCTGTCATGCTAAAAGATCTGGCTAAAAAGCTTAACAGTCGTTCGCGCCAAAAACGAAAGCATACAGCGAAACTACGTCTCATCAATAAACAAAGAAATGATATTCTCTCTGCTATCAGTCATGAATTTAAAAACCCTGTAGCTGCTATAAACGGCTACGCTGAAACCTTACGTGATGACCCCGAATCTCCAGTAAAAATTCGTGTAAAATTTTTAGAAAAGATTATTTCCAATGCAATGAAAATCTCAAATATGCTTGATCGACTCGCGCTTTCAGTTAAGTTAGAAAACAAAGATCTCTCCATTGCACCTCATCATTTCAATTTAGGTGAGCTTATTAACGACATCATTGAAAATCTAGAAAAAAAATATCTCGATCAAAACATTGTATTTGAACCCTGCTCTTTGGAAGTGCAAGCCGATAAAACAATGATTGAACTTGTTCTTATCAATCTTATTGACAATGCACTTAAATACTCTGAATCCGATGTCATTGTAAGTTTTCATGACAATAACATTAGTGTTACAGACCGTGGTATTGGAATTGATGAAGCTGATCTAAAACGTATCACTTCAAAATTCTTTCGCGTTCGAAAAAATACCTGGGACAACTCTATGGGACTAGGATTGGCAATCGTTGATTATATATTGAAACTACATCAGATGAAACTTCATATCGACTCCAAACCTAATGTCGGTTCAAGCTTTAGTTTTAATATTTCACCTATACTTATGAAAAAACCGTGAAAAGTCCCCTACCCTCATGTTTACAGCCCTTAATTAACACACTTATAACTAATGATATTAGACCTGTCCTCGTTGGAGGTTATCTTCGAGACGCACTGATGTATAACACGACAAGCAAAGATATAGACATTGAACTTTATAATGTCAACTCATTAGATGCGCTAACTAAGCTTTTAGCTCCCTTTGCAAAAGCACATGAGGTAGGTAAAAGCTTTGGTGTATTACTACTCAAATATAAAAGCTATGAGATCGATTTTTCACTGCCACGCACTGAAAATAAATCCGGCTCAGGTCATAAAGGCTTCAAGGTCACAACCCATCAAAATATTGCTTTTAACCACGCAGCTATAAGACGTGATTTTACCATGAATGCCATGGGCTTTGATCTCATTAATCATGAGCTTTTAGACCCTTTTCATGGGAAGAAAGATATAGAAAATAAAATCTTATCCTGTGTCAATCCTCACACCTTTATAGAAGATCCCTTACGACTCTTTCGTGCCATTGGTTTTTGTGCACGTTTTGAGCTTACATGTAAAGATGAGTTAATAGAGCTTTGCCAAAACATGTATGAAAACGATTCGCTTTCATCCTTACCTAAAGAGCGCATTTTTCAAGAGTTAAAAAAACTACTCTTACGTTCACAAAAGCCTTCTATCGCATTTGATCTCTTAAAAGCGATGAAAAGTATCGGCTTTTTTCCTGAACTTAAACTCTTATCTGAACATAAAAAGAGATACTCAGAGACATTAACTATCTTAGATTCTTGTGCAAATACACATTTTGAAGATGAAAAACAGAAATTACAACTCTTGTTTGTAGTGTTAGTATCACGTTTTAAAAATAGTAGTGATGTTATACGTTTTGTCACCTCACTCACTGAGGAGAAAAAATTCCTCGAAAATATACTTTCGCTTTATAAAGCCTATAAAGAAGTTCCAAAATTTGAAATTAATGATGCTACTGTCTATCGCTTGGCTTTACATGTAAAAATTGAAGAGCTTGCCAGCTTAGTAATGTTTGATACTGATATGACATTAAAAAACAGAGTTAACACAATTTTAAAACATGCTAAACGTTTACATGTAAGCAATAAAGCACCCATTGCCCTACTTCAAGGACGTGATCTCATCGCATTAGGTATAAAACCTTCTCAAAAATTTTCAGAGCTTCTAGAGCTTGCATTTGATGCTCAGCTTAATGGAGAATTTAAGACTCTTAAAGAGGCTAAAAAATGGTTAGCCCTTAAAGTTTCGAACTATCCACTTCAATGATTGTGTGAACATTCCCTCGAGGATTAAAATCTGCAGTAATTTTCATATACTTAGGACGTAACTTCGTATCTAAAAGTTCATAGATTTCGTTAGCCGTATTTTCATGAGAGATACTACGATTACGAAATGAGTTAATATAGAGCTTTATCGCCTTAAGTTCAACCACCCATTTATCCGGTGTATATTCTAAATAGATCGTAGCGTAATCAGGATAGCCACTACGTGGACACAGAGAGCTAAATTCAGGAAGTGTCATTTTGATCAGATACTTTCTATCATACTCATTTGGCCAAATTTCTAAATCTTTTTCAGGATTAAATTCTTCTAAAATTTTTTCTCCGTATTTCATTACTTCCTCTTTATATTAGTTTATATTGATGCGATTTTAGCAGAAAAATTTCCACTAATAATATCTACACCAATTTCTTGTGCTATAGATGCTGAAGTCTCATCTTCAATCAGTCGAATCCATGTTTTTAGTCCCATTTTTTTAGCGGTCAGGTTAAGTCCTTCAAGAAAGTTTTGATAACGTTTATCTCTTATTTTTTTACCATAAGAGCTATCAAAACGAATCATATCTACATGTAAATCTTTCATATATAATTGACTGGTGTGATTGTTTCCTAGACCATCTAATGCGATTTTAATACCTAGTTCTCTGTAATTTTGTAAAATATAGTCAAAACGTTTAATATTTGAAAAATACTCTTTTTCTTCAATAATAATAATCATCTGGCATTTTTTAGCATCAGAAACTAAAGACTCTACTTGGAGTTGAAATTGATAATCACGTAGTACTTCGGCTGCTATCGTTATGGCATACAAATACTCGGGATGTACTCTTATTTTTTCTAATATATACTCTATTTTAATTAACTCATAACGTGCTCTAAAACCCAAACGTGTAATAATAGGAAGATAACGTTTTTGATGAATAAACTTTCCATTTTTATCAATAAGTTTAACGGAAACATCGATGATATCACTATCCTTATATACAATTTTTTGTCCCATAATAGAGAAACATTTTGCACTTAAAGCTTCTAAAATAGAGTTTTCGAGTTCATTAAGATTAGTCTTATCATCTTCTATGATCTGATGACGTTTTTGTGATTCAAACTGTAACTCAAAGAGACGATCTACAAGTTTATCAAAATCATTACTGATCTTGGTATCGATGACTGCTCCACTACTTTTTATTTCTACACCTTCGATCTTAGAGTCTCCTATTTTAGTGCTAAAAAGATCAAATAAAAGACGGTTATCGCTCTGTTCACCATCGAGTAAAATAATAAAGTTACCACCCTTATAATGCGATAATATTAACTTTTTCATTCCCTTACTCTGAAAAAAAGTATCAATTAATGTTGAGACATTATAAAGAAGTTGATCTCCATTTTTCATCCCTAAACGCTCATTAATATCTGAAATATTATCAATACTGTAAAGTATAAGTGTCTGTGTTGTATCTTTTTTGTGTTTATTAAAGAGTTTTTTTAAATATGAAGGGGTAAAAGTATGTGTTATTGTATCGGTAACACGTTCATTAAAACCTTGATAGATCAAATAAAATTGAAAATAGACAGAAACCGCTAAAAGCCCCACAATAATAATAATAAAATTAACAGGAACTTTTTCTAAATATTGCGTTAAAAGTGAAAAAAGAAGGACTCCAGCGAGTAAAAAGATGGGAATACCCATCCGAAGTGCTAACTTAAAACGCTGTATTCGCTCAATTTTTTCTGTGTACATGTAAGAATAATAACCTTAAAGATTAAACGTCAAGGTGTTTTACATCTTTAGCATGCGTTTCTATATAGTTACGACGCGGTTCTACTTCATCACCCATGAAAAGTGTGAATGAATCACTAGCACTCTCAGCATCTTCAATATTTATTCGTAATAAAACACGGTTTTCAGGGGTCATTGTTGTTTCCCAAAGTTGTTCAGGATTCATCTCACCTAGACCTTTATAACGTTGGATGTACGAACCTTTTTTCGTATATTCTTTAATCGTTTCAAGGTGATCAAGAAGATCACCTTCAATATCAAGATCCCAATCCATGATCTTTCTATAGACATAATTAGCTTCAGTAAAGTGTGGTGTAGAAAAGAGCTCATCATTAATACGTAACTCTTCCATACCATCATCCGTCTGAACAAAAAGATGAATCTCTTGATCATTCACATGCTGAGAAAGAATATTGTTTCCACGATCATTTAAAAAGTTTTTCACTTCATCAAAGAGTGCTTCACTTTTAAGTCCAATAATATCTGGATTTTCAACAAAGTGACGAATTAAATCGATCAATGCATAGCGACGTTCAAGGGCATCAAGACTGGTTTTATAGTGATCAACCATTTTAAAGAAAGAGACAAGATCATTTTTACCTATACTATCAATTTCTAGTACTTCAACTCCATGTTCAATTAAAAAATCATTCATAATACGATCATCTTTAAAATAGATCTCTTTTTTACCTTTTTTATAACGATACAGTGGTGGTTGTGCTAAATAAAGATAACCATTTTCTACAATGGTTTTCATATAACGAAAGAAAAATGTGAGTAAGAGCGTCTGAATGTGTGATCCATCAACATCGGCATCAGTCATGATAATAATTTTGTGATAACGAAGTTTTTCCTCATTAAACTCTTCACCCACACCACAACCCATTGCGGTGATCATATTGGTAATTTCATCAGATTTTAAAATCTTATCAATACGTGCTTTTTCAACATTTAAAATTTTACCTTTTAGTGGTAAAATTGCTTGAAAAACACGATCACGACCCTGTTTTGCAGAACCGCCTGCAGAGTCCCCTTCCACCAGATAAATTTCAGAAATTGTGGCATCTTTACTTTGGCAATCTGCTAGTTTTCCTGGAAGCGTTCCTACAGTCATAGCATCTTTGCGACGTGTTAAATCTCTCGCCTTTTTAGCGGCTTCACGACCTTTAGCAGCTAAAAGTGCTTTTTCAACAATTGCTTTAGCTTCATTAGGATTTTCTTCAAAATATTTTGTAAGTTTTTCATAGGTAAGTTTTTGAACTAAAGGACGAACATAAGTATTTCCAAGTTTTCCTTTGGTTTGACCTTCAAATTGAGGTTCAGGGACACGTGCAGATATAATTGCAATTAGACCTTCTTTAACATCATCTCCAGAGATAGTAACATCTTTCTCTTTAGCACTACCATTTTGTTTATTATAAGTAGAGATGACGCGAGTCAGACCTGCACGAAAACCTGCTTCATGGGTTCCTCCGTTTGGTGTACGAATATTGTTGACAAAACTGTAAAGTTTCTCTTCATAAGCATCATTGTACATAATGGCAATATCAACTTCAATATCTTCGATTTTATCATTGTATTCATAAGCCGATGCAATTTGAGTTCTTTTATTAAGATCGGTAACGAATTGAGTAATCCCACCTTCAAAATGATAGGTCTCATTTTTATCATCACGTTCATCTTTGAAAATTATCTTGATCTGAGGATTTAAATATGCTAACTCTTTAAAACGTTTCGCTAAAAAGTCATATTCAAAAGTAATCGTTTCTGTAAAAATAGAAGGATCGGGAGCAAATTCGATGGTTGTTCCATGTTTACGTGTTGTTCCTGTGATAGCTAAAGCTTCTTGAGGAATACCTTGTTTAAAATTTTGTTCATGAATTTCACCATCACGATGAATTGTCATTTTTAAATTACCTGAAAGGGCATTAACTACAGAAACCCCTACCCCATGCAATCCACCAGATACTTTATAGGTATCCTTATCAAATTTACCACCAGCGTGTAGAACGGTCAATACGACGGTTGCAGCTGACATATTTTCTGTAGGGTGCATGCCTGTTGGAATACCACGTCCATTATCAGAAATTTTTGCTGTGCCCTCTTTTGTAAGTATTACTGTAATGGTGTCACAATAACCTGCCATGGCTTCATCAATTGAGTTATCAATAACTTCATAGACAAGATGATGTAAACCTCGGTGACCAGTATCACCGATATACATTCCTGGACGTTTTCGTACAGCTTCAAGTCCTTTAAGAACTTTAATATTACTGGCACCGTAATTTTGCTCCATAGTTGCTCCTAGAGTAATTAAGTGCTCTATTTTAACAAAAAGTTACTAAAAGTATGATGTAAGGCCTCTAAAGGCCTTTAAGATGGATTAAATGACTATAGGCATAATGATGGTTTTAAAATTTTCATCTTGAAGAACAAAAGGTAGATTTGGCTCATTTAAGCCTATGTTAAATTGACTGTTTGGTATTTGTGCTAAAAAATCGAGTATATAACGGCTATTAACGGCTAAAACAAAAGGTTCTGTAAAATTGGTATTAAAATCCATTTCAGTTTTTGCTTCAATATTATCATCACTTAGACTTTCAAAACTAATTAAATTTTGAGTAAAAGTGATTTTCATATCATTACTGATGGTAGTTATCTGTTTAATAGCATTGATAATGTCACTTTTGGGCAAGATTAACGTGTTTTTAATCTCTTTAGGAATAATTCGTGTGTAATCTGGAAATTTACCATTGATAAGTTTTGTAAAGAAATTATAGTGTTGGGATTTGATGATGAGGTGTGTTTCATCATAAATAATTTCAATATTATCAAAGAAGAGTTTTTGTATCTCTACAATTGCTTTTTTTGGAATGATGATAGAGAGTTCTCGATCACTTTGATTTTCAACATTAACTAAGGCTAAACGTCTTGTATCTGTAGCTACAAAATTAATAAGAGAACTTTGTATATCTATTAGTGCACCATTGAGTTCAAATTTTGGATTGTTGGTATCGGTTGCTGAGGTGATTTTTTTAAGTGAACTAATGAGGGTTTGTGAATCAATAGTAATATTTGCTTTTCCTTCAAAAGAGGGAAAAGAAGGAAATTCATTACTCTGGAAAGTTGGTAGTTTGAATTTTGAATGGGCTTGTAAAATGTGAAGGGTATCTTGTCGTATCTCTAAAGTTATCGCTTCATCTTTTAAAATACGAATAATGTCTAAAAGTTTTTTACCGCTAGCCGTTACATTACCGATCTCTTTTATTTCAACTTGAGTGGTTTGAATATTAAGACCGATTTCATAATCTGTTGCTTTTATGATTAAACCATTTTGACGTGCTTCAAAAAGTAGATGAGATGTAATTTGTGACGTATCTTTTTTTTCTAGAAAAGCTTGAGTATGAATCAAGATATTTTCTAGTATTGATTTTGATATGATAATTTTCATCAAAATTCCTCTATAGTAATCTATTTTATTTTTATATAAATAGTTAGTAGTAATAGTAAGCGATGTGATTATGTGAATAAGGCTTTTAAACACGGATAATCAGGCTTTTAAAGATGTGAAAGTACAATTACTTTGTATTCACATCTATTCACTTAGGCATTATAGCTTGTTTTAATAAGAGGGTTCAAGTCTAAGTAACAATATATTAGTTAGATGCTGTAATTTTATGCTGCAATTCTTCAATTTTGAGACGAAAATCTTCATCATCTTTTATGAGTTCATTAATTTTTTTCATAGTATGACTGACTGCAGAGTGATCTTTTAATCCAAAGAGCTGAGCGAGTTGAGGTGTTGTATTTGAAGTGAGTTCACGTGAGAGATAGATAGCAATGCGTCGTGCATAAACAATATTTCTACTACGATTTTTTGAGCTAATTTCACTAGCTTTGACATTAAGTTCTTTTGCAACGGTAGTAATAATATTATCATGAGTAATATTGGCGCGCTTTTCATGCATCTGCTCTTTTAAAACATTTTTTGCAAATTGAATACCAATATCAGCATGCATCAGTTGAGAATAAGCATTAAGTTTAACCAGTATGCCTTCAATTTCTCGAGAATTATTTTCTATTATAGTAGCAATATAATTGATAACTTCATTATCAAGTTTAACACGATTAATTTCACATTTTTTCTTAATAATTTCAATCTTTGTTTCAAGACCGGGTGGTTGAATGTCTGCAACTAATCCCCATTCAAAGCGACTTTTCAGACGTTCTTCTAGACCTGCAATTTTTTTAGGATGTTTATCGGCTGTCATAACAATCTGCTTACCATCATTTCGAAGCGCTTCGAAGGTATAAAAAAACTCCTCTTGTGTCTCTTTTTTATTACTAAGAAACTGTATATCATCTATTAGTAAGACATCACATTTACGGTATTTATCTTTAAATCGATCCATGGTCTGGTTGCTTAAATGACGACGAAAATCATTTAAAAACTGTTCAACTGAAGTATAGATAATACTTTTTCCTTGATTTTGTAAGACGTTACCAATGGCTTGCATTAAGTGGGTTTTTCCTAAACCCACCCCACCATAGATAAAAAGAGGATTATAAACGGCTCCAGGTTTTTTACTGACACTTTTAGATGCTTTAACCGCAAATTCATTAGAGCCTCCTTCAACAAAATTATCAAAGGTATAAGAGGGATTAAGTAGTGAGTGAATGGTTTTTTCAGCGTGTATTTTTTTTGTATTTTTTTTACTTGTACTTTGGCTGAATTTTATATCAATAATAACTTCAGGATTAATACCTGTTGATATTTCAAAAAGGTGGGCTATTTTATCAGAATATTTAGTTTTAATATAATTAGCTATAAGTTGATTAGGTGCCATAAATAGTACATAATCTTTTTTTGATTTTTCACTATTATAGATGAGCTGTTTGATGTAGCGAGTGTATTCAATTTCACTAATCTCTTTTTTGAGTTGATCAAGTACTTTTTCGCCGCTATTCATTTTATTCAATTTTTATAACCTGTATGTGAATATGATGTGATTTCAATATGTGAATTATACTTCATACCTCCCAATTCTATGATAAAATCGCACAAATTTAATATTTCATGATAATGTGAATAAGAGGTTAGCTGTGTTAATTTTAGGAATCGATCCCGGAACACGAAATTGCGGATATGCTCTTATAGAAAAAGAGGGAATTAAAATAAGACTGATTGAGGCAGGTATGATTAAGATGAAACCTGAAGATTTACAATTTCAGATTCCTCAAATGGTTGAGGGTTTTGATCAGATTTTTAAAACACACAAAATCGACGAAGTGGCAATGGAGAGTATGTTTTATGCCCATAATCCAAAAACAGTTATTAAGTTAGCACAATTTCGTGGGGCTATTATGTTAAAGATTTTACAAGAGTTTGGGAATTTTGCTGAGTATACACCCTTACAGATAAAAAAAGCAGTGACAGGAAAGGCTAAGGCATCAAAAGAGCAGGTGGCTTTTATGGTCCAGAGACTTCTTGGAATCAAAAAAGAGATTAGGCCACTTGATATTAGTGATGCAATGGCGGTTGCAATTACTCATGGGCAGAGAGTTTAAATAGATACGATTTATAACAATCATTAGCTATAAAAATAAAATAAAATTTAAGCATAAATTTATAATTTACTCTATCTTTTTCTTTTTTTATATGCTAACATTGCGCTAACAAAAAATTACAGTCCATTATGTAATTAGAAAGAGTCACATAAGAATGAAATCAATCGGTTACCTTGTATTAATAAACAACGCTTATCCTGAAACAATCGCTTTTGACAAAGATGTCTCCATAGAAATTGCTGAACGCTTTAATCCTAAGGCTGCAAAATATATTACTCGTACGTATACAGAACGTAGGTCAGCTTCTGAACTTGCAAAAATGTTAGCTTTTGATAACTGTGAAACTAGAGAAGAAGTTCTTATGCGTGTAAGACGTGAATTAGAAGAGTTTTGGCAAGTTAAAAACCTAGTATAATATTTGGGTCTTAGACTCATATATTAATGTTACACGTCTGATCTATAACTATTCCCATCTAAAAATTTTCATTTTTTCTATATTGTTATTTTACTCAATAAGAATCTTTCCAGAAAACTATTCTACTTGAATCATTGTACATTGTGAAGAAGATGTTGACATAAATTTGAGTTTAAAAGCAGAAGATCTTATTACTAAAAGAAAGTTTTCAAAAAGAAACGACCAACACACCAGGGAGATCGTTTCTAGATGCAATACTATCACACTATTCTTAGCTTATACTTATTAGGTAAAACTGCTTGTAAAAGTAAAATTTTAACTTAAATTTTATTGTGTTTTTCAAAAAATAATAAACTATTTTGAAATTGTGTAATATTCACACTGTGATGAATGATGTGAAATATTTATGATATATTTTAAAATTCTTTCATCATTTAATAAAATTTCAGATTAGATTTATATTAATTTAATCTGAAATTAGAATAATCATAAAACCTCTACAAGTCCCTATTTTAGGGGCCTGTTAATAAATATTAAAAATGTATATATAGAAAAATTAAATAATTTAATTTTAATATAAAAGTTATTCACATTCAGGTTTTTTTATATGTTAATGCTCTGATTTATTTGCTCTAATGTTACAAGTAAGGATTAGTAATGTTTCATGTGAAACATTAGACATGTTGCGATATAAGAGCATAGTCTATTACTTTGAAGTTGAAAACTCTTTCATAGCATCATCGACGAAATTTACTGATGAAGTAATTTTATATGAAATGTCTTGATAAATAAATTCTAGTTCTTGTGCATGCAATAAAAGCCGAGAAGCACCACTAAGATTAATGCGTTCTTGAATTGAGATATCTCTATCTAAAAAACGAATAATATCTTCTTCAGTTTGACCATAAATAGGGTCACCAACTATAGGATGTTTCACATGAAACAAATGAACACGTATTTGATGTTGTCGTCCCGTTCTAGGTTTTGCTTCAACGAGTGTCATATTAAGATCAGGAAAATACTTAACAGGGTTTATAAAAGTGTCTGAGGTTTTGCCATCAGGATGAACCTTAACAACCATACGGACTATAGCATTTTCATCTTTTTTTCTTAGAAGTGGAGCTCTTACATGTAAAGGTTTTTTAAATTCTCCATGTACCATTGCTAAGTAGGTTTTATTGATATCTCTCTCTTGAAACATGATTTTTAAAGTACGTTCTGAGTTCTTATTACGTGCTGCTAATACAACTCCACTTGTCTCTTGATCAATACGATGCGTGATATTTGCATCCTTACCGTACTGATATTTTATTTCATCAACAAGTGAGTAGGGTGTGTAACGATTTTGAGGATGTATTAAAACACCAGAGGGTTTATCAAAGACAACAAAATCATCAGTTTCATAAGTAGGTAGAAGACCTTTAGATACTGGATTAAATGAGATGAATTCAAATTCTCCTTCTATAATTTCTGAACTTTTTACCATAGGAACCCCATTTACATGTAAGCGGCCTTTAGCGATAAGACGCTGAGATTCTCTTTGAGTATATCCCAATTCTTTCATAAGAAAAAGGAAGGCTTTTTGAGGAGTTGATACAGAATGTTTAGTAATTATAAAGGGCAGAATTAATCCTATTGTTATGGCTTTTAAGATAGTATAAATAACTTATTTAATGGCATTTTAGCATAGCTTAGAGTGCTTTACATGTAAAGGTTTGGAATATGGTTGAAAGATACGCACGAGAAGAGATGAGTAGTAAATGGACGCAACATGCTAGATATGCAGCTTGGCTTGAAGTTGAAAAAGCAGCGGTTAAGGCTTGGAATAAATTGGGATTAATACCCGATGATGACTGCGAGAAGATTGTTAAAAATGCCACATTCTCAGTAGAGAGAATAGAAGAGATAGAAGCCGTTACAAAGCATGACTTGATCGCTTTTAATACAAGCGTTAGTGAAAGCCTTGGTGAGGAATCACGATGGTTTCATTATGGCATGACTTCATCAGATGCAGTCGATACTGGTGTGGCACTTCAGATGAAAGCATCTTTAGAAATCATCATTGAAGATGTCAAATTACTAATGGAATCGATTAAAAAAAGAGCTGAGGAACATAAGCTGACATTGATGGTAGGTAGAAGCCATGGGATACATGGTGAACCGATTACCTTTGGCTTGACCTTAGCTGTGTGGTATGATGAGATGGCACGGCATCTTGAAAACCTTGAACAGACAATGGACGTCATATGTGTCGGTCAAATTTCTGGTGCTATGGGTAACTTTGCCCATGCCCCTTTAGAGCTTGAAGAGTATGCCATGGCAGAACTTGGTTTAAAGCCTGAGCCGTGTTCGAATCAAGTGGTTCATAGAGATCGATATGCGAGACTGGCTACAGCTTTAGCTCTTATGGCGTCTAGTATTGAAAAATTTGCTGTGCAAGTGAGACATCTACAAAGAACTGAAGTGTATGAAGCAGAAGAGTATTTTGCAAAAGGTCAAAAAGGCTCTTCAGCAATGCCACATAAACGTAATCCTATACTAACTGAAAACATAACAGGTTTGGCGCGTATCATTCGTGCCTATGCAAACCCTGCCTTAGAAAATGTAGCCTTATGGCATGAGCGTGATATATCGCACAGCTCTACAGAACGTTTCTGGCTACCCGATGCCTTCATCACAACAGATTTTATGATGCATCGAATGAATAACGTTATAGCTAACCTAACAGTCATGCCAGAGAATATGATGAAAAACCTAAACCAAACAGGCGGATTGGTTTTTTCACAACGTGTTTTATTAGAACTTCCTCTACAAGGTGTTTCGCGTGAAGATGCTTATAGAATTGTGCAACGTAATGCGATGAAAGTATGGGAAGAGATAGGTCAGGGTAAACCTACTCTAAATGAAAATGGAGAGTCACTCTATCTTAACCATCTGTTAGCAGATGATGAGTTGAGAGAGAAGCTTTCTGAAGCGCAGATACGTGAGTGTTTTAATTACGATTACTATACTAAAAATGTTGATAAAATCTTTCAACGAGTTTTTAAATAATCACGATAAAATAACTAATTATTAATAGCCTAAGGACAATAAATGATATCAATCATCAAGCGTAACGGTCGTAGTGAACCTCTTGATATTACTAAGATACAGAAGTACACATCAGCTGCTGTAAAAGGTCTTGCTAATGTAAGTCAGAGTGAGTTAGAAGTTGATGCTCAAATTCAATTTCGCGATGGCATCCATAGTGACGAGATTCAAAAGACATTGATTAAAACGGCAGTCGATAAGATTGATATCGATCAGCCTAACTGGACCTTTGTGGCCTCACGACTCTTTTTATATGATCTTTATCATAATGTGAATGGCTATACAGGATACTGTTCGCTTGAAAAGTATTTTGTAAGAGGTGAAAGTGAAGGGCGTATCTTATTAGGTCTTAAAGAGAAGTACGATCTTGAGCGACTCGAAAAGCATATAGATCCAGAGCGAGACCTTCAATTTAATTATCTTGGTGTTAAAACACTTTATGATCGTTATCTTATTAAAGATCGTAAGGGGCAACCCATAGAGCTTCCTCAACATATGTTCATGGCGATAGCAATGTTCTTGGCTCAGAATGAAGAAGATCGTCATGAATGGGCTATTAAGTTTTATGACATGGTTTCTAAGTTTGAGGTGATGTTAGCGACGCCAACACTCTCCAATGCGCGTACAACCCGTCATCAGTTGAGTTCATGTTATATTGGCTCAACACCTGACAATATTGAAGGTATCTTCGACTCCTACAAAGAGATGGCGCTACTATCAAAGTTTGGTGGGGGAATAGGATGGGATTGGACGGGAGTTCGTTCTATGGGTTCTGCTATTGATGGGCATAAAAATGCAGCGGGTGGAACCGTTCCCTTTTTGAAAATCACTAACGATATTGCCATTGCCGTGGATCAGTTAGGAACGCGTAAAGGTGCCATTGCTGTCTATCTAGAGCCATGGCACATTGATGTGAATGACTTTTTAGACCTTAAGAAAAATTCTGGTGAAGAGCGTCGTCGTGCTCATGATCTTTTTCCGGCTATGTGGCTCAATGATATCTTTATGAAACGTGTTTTAGAAGATGGTATCTGGACGCTGTTTGATCCTTACGATGTGAAAGAGTTAACCGAACTTCATGGCGAAGCGTTTGAGAAACGTTATCTTGAGTTAGAGAAAGATGAAAGTATTGTCAAAGAGCATCTTAAGGCGAAAGATCTTTGGAAAAAAATACTAACAAGTTACTTTGAATCAGGAAGTCCATTTATCTGTTTTAAAGACAATGCTAACCGAGCTAACCCAAATGATCACTATGGAATTATTCGAAGCTCAAACCTCTGTACGGAGATATTTCAAAACACAGAGCCAAATCATTATCTCATTAAACTAAAATTTGAAGAGGGTGATTATCTGACTTTTGAAGAAGATGAACTAGTTAAGGTCGATAGCGGCATAGAAAAGCCAGCTAACAAGGTAACTGCATTAGACGCTTTGAATGGTCGCCAGATCTATATTGTAGAAAAAGAGAAGGTTGATGGTGGGACAGCGGTATGTAATCTTGCCTCAGTGAATCTTTCACGCGTAAACACTCAAAAAGATATCGATCGTATCGTACCTATTGCAGTCCGTGCACTCGATAATGTTATAGATCTGAACTTTTATCCACATGAGAAAGTCAAACGTACCAATATGAAAAGTCGCTCTATCGGTTTAGGTGTTATGGGTGAAGCTCAGATGTTAGCCGAGCAGGGCATTGCTTGGGGAACACAAGAGCACTTTGATAAAGTCGATGAAGTTATGGAAGCTGTTAGTTATAACACGATTAAAGCGTCATCAGAATTAGCTGTAGAAAAAGGTGCCTATCCAGAGTTTGAAGGTTCAAAATGGAGTCGTGGAATTCTTCCAATGGATCACGCGAATGCAGAGGTACAAAACCTAGTGGATCGTGGTGGTCTCTTTGCTACAAACTATGCTTGGGATGATCTTCGTGAACAGATTCAAAAGAATGGCATGCGTAATGGATATCTTATGGCCATTGCTCCAACAAGCTCAATCTCGATCTTAACGGGTACCACACAGGCCATAGAGCCTGTTTATAAGCGTAAATGGTACGAAGAGAACCTCTCAGGGCTCATCCCCGTTGTTGTGCCTAAATTAAGCCCTGACACCTGGGCTTACTACACACCGGCGTATGACCTAGATCAGAGAATTCTCATTAAAGCTGCTTCAATCCGTCAAAAATGGCTCGATCAAGGGCAGAGTTTAAATATTTTTATTACTCTAGACAAAGCGAGTGGAAAGTATCTTCATGAGATCTATACCATGGCATGGAAGTTAGGTCTTAAATCAACATACTATCTGCGTTCACAGTCTCCTGAGGCGAGTAACGATGTTGAAGACCGTTCTATGGAATGTGTAGGGTGTCAGTAGGCTATGAAGCCACTAACATCTTCACAGATTGAAGTATTTAACCAACGTTTTGATCGTGCCATCAATGGCGAACTTAGAAGCTTAACGATTATCAATCCTACCACAATGCTTCTTCGACTGAGTGTACAAGATGAAGGTCGTGGGTTTGATTGGATCGATTTAGAACTTGAAATAAGTGGAGTCGTAGATGCACGACTGATTGATGAAAGCAAACTCTCATTTTTAGATATGTCTGAAGGTATTTCAATACTGTTTGATGCTAATGAAATTCTTGTGTCAGTGGGGGATTATAATACTTTTGAAGCCGGCATTAATGCGCCGCTCTTTATCAGAGGCGGTACATTAAAATACCAAGAAAATAACTTTAGTGCTTAGCACTCTTTAGGCAGGCAAAGAGTCTATCGAGCAACTTATTTGCTTCTAACTCTGTAATCGCTTTTTGTGCAAGGGCATGGATGATATTTTCTTGGGTCAAATACGCATGATTTTTCATAACGCTCCCTTAGAAAATTTTGGTTGATGATAAGTATAACAAGTTGTTAGTTAAGACAATGTTAATAATAATTATTAGTTTTTCTTTAACAAATCATCTTCTAACAAGTTACTAACAGCTGTTTCTATCATACTGTAAACCTTTTCAAAGCCCTCAAAACCTGGAAAAAAATAGGGATCAGGTATATCAATATTATCGAGTCCAAAGTGTCCGAGTTTATAGAGATTCTTAGCTCCCATTTTTTTAAGATCACTGTAGTTTTTCTCATCCAGTGCGATAATCATAAAAAAATTATCTAAATCTATCGATTTAATCTGTCTGGCACGTTGCATAGAGATATCTAAATTATGAGTTTTTGCTATGCTTATGGAGTGTTGACAGGGTGTTTCACCCTCATGCCAATCCCCAGTACCAGCAGAATCAATCTTTACATGTAAGCCTTTTTCTGTACTGATTTTCTTAGCAATACCTTCAGCAAGAGGTGAGCGACAGATATTTCCAAGACATACAAAAAGGATGCTATTTAAAGCCTTATTTGACACGATTTCGTCCTTATTTTATCTAGAATTTTTTTTGACAATAACACGTATGAGTTGAGCTTCTCCTTGGTGTCCCGCTCCTTCATCCAGTTCATCTATCACCTCACTAATGAGATAAGGCGTGACATCAAGTTTCAAGAAAAGTTCTTGAAGCTCTTGAGCATCATAAAGCAGAGAGAGATCTTTGGGACCACCACTGCTCAAGGGTAGCTGTTTTTGAGAGAAAAACTCGGCAATAAACAGTCCATTACTCTTAAGTGCTTGGATAGCCTGAGAAAATGCGTGAGTACGAAGTGGCTCTTGGAGATGTAAAAACGAGCTCATCACAACATCAAACTTCTGCTCTGCTTTCCAGTGAGCTAAATCAACATGAAGCGTAGTGACATTTACATGGTAGGCCTTGGCTAACTCTTGGCATTTTGATATACCAATATCAGAGGCATCTAATGCAGTCGTCTTAAAGCCTAAAGAAGCCGCGTAACAGGCATTACGTCCCTCTCCTTCACCTAGAAAAAGAATACTACTCTCTTTTTTGATATTTTTGAGCTGCTCTTTTAAAAAGGCGTTGGGCTCTTTTCCATAAAGATAACCGTCGCGGGAATATTTGTCATTCCATAGTTTTTGCATACTCATTTTTGAACTCCATCTAGTATTGGTACAAAGATACACTCATCTAAGATCTCTTCGACAAGCCTTCCACTAATTTTACGGTATCTCATGATGAGTTGTTTGGTATTCTTTTCTACGGGAGCGACCAAAATACCTCCCTCGCTGAGTTGATCTATGAGACGCTTAGGAATTGACTGGGCAGAAGCTGAGAATAAGATACGATCATAAGGAGCATACTGGATCCAACCATTTTGTCCATCATCATTTCGTGTATGAACGTTCATAATTCCCAGAGTTCGAAAACGCTCTTTGGCTTCTCGAAGCAGAGGCTCTATGCGCTCTATAGTAAAGACTCCGCGAAAAAGATGTGATAAAACAGCGGCTTGATAACCACTTCCACAGCCCACTTCTAAAACACGATCTGCCCCTTCAGGAGAGAGATACTGCGTCATCTTTGCAACGGTTAAAGGCGAACTGATCCACTGCTGCGCACTCATCGGAAGGGCATCGAGTGTATAGGCGTGGTGACGAAAGCCTGTTGGAACAAAGGCTTCACGATTGGTATTGGCGATAGCCTCTTTGATTTTAGGCTCTAGGGCAAAACAGTGGTGTATCTCCTCAGCTAATTTACTGTTTTTCATGCGAATAATTTTATTCATGAGATACCAACATCCAAATAGCGACGCATTTTTTTGACTTCAGAGTGTTCAAAAGGCTCTGAGAGAAGTGCTAGGGTTCCATTACGCTTCTCTTTTCCAAAAGGAGTGATTATCCCGCTCTGAGCGCTAAATTCCTTATTAGAAGCGTCTGAGGCAAGAACATAACATTGGTTCATGATAGCAAGAGCATTTGTGAGTGAGACAAAGTTTTGTGAACGTAACGCTCCCCAACGCGCCGCTACTACGATAAGATCAGCCCCTTCAAGTTGTTGCCATAATTTTTTAAAACGCAGCTCAAAACAGATCAAAATTCCAACCTTAAGTTCATCAATCTTAAAGGTCATGATCTTGTTTTGATCACCAGGAAGAAAATAGTCATGCTCATCGCCAAGCTTGAAGAGACAGGCTTTGGACTGTTCATGGATCACTTTGCCATAATGCAGGACTTTCGCAACATTATAAACGCCATCTTCTTTGTGCTCAATTACTGTTAAAATGAGTGTCTTGTGCTTTACATGTAAGAATAGTTTCTCAATTGCTTTAGTGCTAAAGCGTGCCGCTTTATCAAAGTGTTCATAATCAAAACCGCTTAAACAGACCTCAGGCGCAAGAATAATAGAGTCTTGATCCGCCTCTTCAATGAGATCAATCAAGGTAGCGAGGTTTTGCTCATAATTGGCTGTTGAGGCAAAACGCAGAGAAACGAGATTTTTAGAAGTCGTCAAAGCTGAGAGAGCCTTTGGAGTAATTGGTGACCGTACCTTCAAAGAAGTTTGTCTTTTGATCATTGAACTTAGCAAAATCATCAACCCATTTAATAGGGTTGTCTACATTGTAGATAGGTTTCATACCAACATTTCTAAGACGATCATCGGCTAAAAACTGGATGTACTGCTTCACAATGTCATTAGTAAGTCCTAGTATCTGCCCTTGAGTGATGTATTGACCCCATTGAACTTCTAAGTCAACGGCTTTTTTGAACATATCATAGACATCCTCTTCTAACTCTTTAGTGAAAAGATCAGGACGCTCTCTTTTGAGGGTATTGATAAGATTTTGAAAAAGAACCAGGTGAGTCACTTCATCACGTTGGATAAAACGGATCATCTGAGCCGAACCGAGCATTTTTCCTGAACGTGCCAGAGTATAAATATAGGCAAAACCACTATAAAAGTAGATACCTTCAAGAATTTGATTGGCAAAACAGGCTTTGACAAAATTTGTCTCAGTAGGATTTTCTGAAAGCTGATCATAGACTGCGGCAATCGCATCATTTTTATGCTTAAGCATCATATCGCGGCGCCAAAGTTCATAAATCTCTTCAGAATTTGTTGAGATAGAATCAACCATAACGGCGTAGCTCTGTGAGTGAAGTGCTTCTTCAAAAGATTGGCGAACCAGGATAAGATTGATCTCGGGTGATGTGACATAAGGATTGACATTATCGATAAGGTTGTTAGTCTGGAGTGAATCCATAAAGATGAGCTGTGATAGGGCTTTATCATAAGCTTGTTTCTCGGTGACGGTGAGGTTTTTATAGTCATTAACATCACGAGTCATATCGACTTCTTTAGGAAACCAAGTGTTATTGAGCATCACTTCCCAAAGATTATAGGCCCACTGATATTTGATATTATTGAGTTCAAAAATCCCTGTCGGATTCCCGCCAAATATTTTTCGATCATTGACGTGCTCTTGTGATTCGGGGTTATATATCTTTTTTCTGTTTATCATCTTTTTCAACCTTAATTAAGAGAAGCATTATGGCGAAAAAGAGATTTATTGAGGGTTAAAAATGA
>JAYEGP010000007.1:1642-6920 GCA_034659135.1 Campylobacterota bacterium | reverse complement strand
CCAATAGCGGTGACAAAACTCATGGCAATGACACCAAAAAAATTGTACTCAGCTTCAATAGCAAGCAGAGCACCGGTAACACTAAAAGCGATAAGCCCTATGGTATCACTGATAACAAAAAGACTTTTACGCTCAATGGTATCGTGTTGAAAATGTTTAAAAATAGAAGTCAGAAGCAAGATGATCATTAAGGTGAAAATGGGATAGTACTCTGAAAAAGCAAAAGGGGTACGTCCTAGAATCGTATCGCGAACAATACCGCCACCAAGTGCGGTTAAAACAGCAGCAATAGCGACGCCAAGTAGATCGAGTTTATGACGTAAACCGACTAAAAAACCATTAATACTAAAAGCGATAATACCAATGATATCGGCGACAATAAAAAGATCATGCATTAAGGGTTAAGATATTCATTTTTAAATTCAACATAGCGACGTGCTGAATCATAAAGCTCTTGTACTTCTATATCACTTAATTCACGAATGACTTTTGCGGGGCTTCCCATAATCAAAGAGCGCGGTGGAAACTTTTTGTTTTTGGTGACTAGTGATCCTGCCCCCACAATGGACTCTTTGCCAATAACAGCACCATCAAGAATGGTAGCGCTCATACCGATAAGAGAGGCATCCTCAATCGTACATCCATGTAGCATAACACGGTGTCCTACGGTAACGTCATTACCGATTATGGTCGGATTGCCATCACTCATATCTTCTTTTTTATAATGCGTTACATGTACCATACTCAGGTCTTGAATGTTACTACGATCTCCAATAACAATGCGATGCACATCACCCCGAATCACACAGCCAAACCAGATGGAGACATTATCACCCAAGGTGACATTGCCAATGACATCTGCTGAATCTGCAATCCAGGTATTTTTAGGAGGTTTAGGCATCCATTTTTTAAAAGGATATAGCATTTAGCTCTCCTTGAACAGACGATTAGTAAGCTGTTGAACCTGCGAAGGGTTCTCTTTTTTGATCGCTTTTTGTACCTTGGAGACATAGGTTTCAATGAGGGCTTGATTGTCAATTGCTGATGAAGGCTCTCCTTTGACCTTGATGTAATTGCCATCACTTTGAAGTTCATGAGCGAGCACATTGTCAGTACATTGCAGTTGTAAAAGTTGTAAAAGGCGATTGGCAAGTTCTTCATCTTCAATGGCAGTTAAAAGCTCAATGCGACGTACCAAGTTTCGCGTCATCCAGTCTGCACTTGAGATGTAGAGTTGAGGTGTAGTATGCTTAAAATAGAAAATACGTGCATGTTCAAGATATTTACCGATGATAGAGATAACACGAATATTTTCACTCACACCTTTAATCCCCGGTTTGAGCGCACAAATACCTCGAATAATGAGCTCAATCTTGACACCCGCTTGTGAGGCTTTATAGAGCGCACGAACAACATCTTCATCAACGAGTGAGTTAACTTTAGCGATGATATGACCTTCTTTGCCCCTATTCGCCTCTTTTTGAATCATAGAGATGAGCTTAGGTTTCATCTGAGTGGGTGACATAAAGAGTTCATTTAAAGCACCCTTTTTACTAAAGCCTGTTAAAAAGTGAAAAAATCGGGTCATGTCATTGGTGATTTTTTCATTCGTTGTCATGAAGCTGATGTCGGTGTATATTTTTGCGGTGATTGGATTGTAGTTTCCTGTTCCTAGATGTGCATACTGTTTTATGCCATCACCAACACGGCGTGTAATGAGCGCTGCTTTGGCATGAACTTTAAAGCCACGAATTCCATAAATAACATGAGCACCTGCATTTTCTAAGGCTTTTGCCCAAATAAGATTGTTCTCTTCATCAAAACGGGCTTTGAGTTCTACCATCACAGTGACTTGTTTTCCCGATTCTGCCGCGCTCATTAAGGCGTGAACAATAGGTGAGTTGGCACCAGAGCGATAGAGTGTCATCTTAATGGCAACAACATCAGGATCTTTGGCTGCAGTCTGTATAAGTTTGACTACAGGTTCAAAACTTTCATATGGATGATACATGAGAATATCTTGCTTGTCTAAAACATTATAGAGACTCTCATTATCACTTAGTGGGGGAAGTGTACGGGGTTTAAATGAAGGCAGTACAAGATGGGCAAACTCATTATTTCCGACAATCTGCCAGAGGCTACCAAGATTTAAAAAGGTATGAAAATAGTAGATATCATGATGAAAAATATTAGCATGACGATTGAAAAAGCTGACCAGTTCATCATTAGCACCCTTACCGAGTTCAAGACGAACGAGCTCACCTTTTTTACGTAGTTTTAGTCCCTCTTCAAGAATCTCCATGAAGTCATCTGCTTCTTCCTCTTCGATGGCAATATCAGCATTTCTAGTGACACGAAATGAGGTGTGATAGATCAGCTCATAACCGGGGAAAAGATCATGAATATGTTGCGCAACCACACTCTCAATAGGAACATAAATACCATCTTCAATCGGTACAAAACGGGGAAGATTACGCGGGATTCGTACAATTCCATAACGCTCACTGCTACTATCATCAGAGTCGGCTAATTTGACTAAAAGACCAAAAGAGAGATTGTTAAGTTGTGGAAAAGGGTGCATCGCATCGATGGCAATAGGGACAATAACATGGTAGATATGATGAAAAAAATATTGAGAAAGCTCTTTTTGTTGTGAAGAGGTGACATCTTGATACTTTTTAACAAAAATACCTTCGCCCTCGAGCTTATCAAAAATTCCGTTCATACAGTGTTCAAGGACTTGAAGTTCTTGATGCAGGTACTGTCTAATTTCACGCAGTTGTTGTAGCGGTGTCAATCGATCTGCCCCGGAGACGATAACTCCAGCATTAAAAAGTTTTTTCAGACCGGCAACACGGATCATATAAAACTCATCAAGATTAGTACCGTAGATGGCTAGAAATTTTAGTCTTTCAAGCAGGGGCAGTGACTCATTTTGTGCCTGTTTTAAAACACGGGTATTAAATTGTAACCATGAAAGTTCACGATTATTGTAGAGTTGTGGGTCTTTAAGATTGATGTCCATGTAGGTGTGCCTGTGTATAGAATGATGCGATTATAGCAAAGAATTAACGCAATCTCGACTCTAAAGCGTAGGAATTAAAAAAATTAGCTTATAATACTGCAATTATAAATCAGGATGTAACCCATGAATATGTTTCAAATTCTTATGCTAGGAATTACCCTCTATTTTGCTTATCAGATTTATCTACATGTAAGCAATTTACAAGACCCACAAGAGGAACAAAAACCTAAACCAGTCCCCTCCATAGTTGATCCAGAGTATCTTATGAATCAGGCAGATGAAGCTTATGAAAAGGGAGATTATACTACAGCGCTGAAGCTTTTACGTGACGCTCATGCAAAAGATCGCAGTAACACTGAGATTTTGAATAAGTTGGGATTTATCCTCTCAAAAACGGCTGAATATGATGAAGCGATTAGTGCTTATTTAGAGTCTCTTGAGATTAATAGTGATGATGATACGGTTCACAATGCCATCGCTTCAGTATATCGCAGTATGGATGATTTTGAGGAGGCGAAAAAACATTATGAACGCGCACTGCTTATTGATGATGCGTATGCTATTAGCTATTTTAATTTTGCCAATCTTCTTGTTGACATGAATGAGATTGAAGAAGCTAAAGTAATGTATGAAAAAGCGATCGAAATTGATTCTGATTTTACTCAAGCAAAATTTGAGTTGGAAAAACTTAAATGACCTTAGCTGAGATTTACGCTCTTTTAGATGAACTCTCGCCCTTTGAACTTCAAGAGTCATGGGATAATTCTGGACTTATCGTAGGTGATTTTACTCAAGAGATCACAAAAGTAGTACTCAGTATTGACCTTGATGAAGAGATGATAGAGGGACTGGATGAGGGGACGCTTCTCATTACGCATCATCCTCTTATCTTTGGTGGTTTGAAACAGTTACAATTTAACCAATATCCCGCTTTGCATCTACGTAAGATGATCCAAAAAAATATTGCTAATATTGCCATGCACACCAATTTTGACCAGACGCATCTTAATGCCTATGTGGCTACGGATGTTTTAGGCTATGAGGTCGTTGATCGTAATGGGTTTATCGCTTACATTGATGTTAATGAAGATTTTCATAGCTTTGCGAATAAAGTGGCCAATGCTTTTGGATTATCACAGCTTCGTATGGTGGAGTGCCATCAACACATTAAACGCGTTGCCTTAACAACGGGTTCAGGTGCTTCACTGATGCGTCAAATTGATGCGGACTGTTTTTTGACGGGTGATATTAAATATCATGATGCGATGGAAGCTAAAAGTATCGGTTTGAGTATGCTTGATATTGGACACTATGAAAGTGAGTGCTTTTTTGGTGAAATTTTAGCAAAACATTTGATAAATTTAGGATTAGAGGTTATAATTTCAAAATCAAAAAACCCTTTTACGTATTTAAGTAGCGTAACATAAATAATTTCAGCAGTAAAAATAATCCCTAATTTCCTTAAAGGAACCCGATGAATAAGCACTTAGAACAACTCATTGACCTCTCAGTAGTCGATAAAGAGATCGATGCATTTGAGCCCCAAATTGAAGAAGCAAATCATAAACTTGAAACGGTTTTGGTAACACAAGAGAGTTTAAGCGCTCAAATTGAACTGCTTCAAAATGAAACAAAAGACGAACATGTCAAAAAATTAAAAAATGAGGCACATTTAGCTGAACTCTCTGCAAAATTAGAAGAAAACAGTAAAAAAAGTGCTGATGTTAAAACTGAGCGTGAGATGAAATCACTTCAACTCGAAGAAGAGATTGCAAAAGAGCAGGTCACTTTTGCCAATGAAGAGATTGAACGTTTAGAAAAGATCATCACCTCTAAAGAAGAGAAAATATCAGAACTTGAAACTGAAATGTCAGAGATTGCTGCTAACTTAGCAGCAGTAAAAGCCGAAGTGGATTCAAACTTAGCAGTTATTGATGGTGAACGTCAAAAAGTTTTTGCTAAAAAAGAGAAACTGGTTTCACAGATGAATCAAAAAGGTTTAGCTTTTTATCAGAAAATTCGTCGTTGGGCAAAAAATACAACTGCGGTTCCTGTACGTCATCAAGCGTGTATGGGATGCTATATGGCAATTAACGATAAGACATACTCTGAAGTCATCAAAGGTGAAGAGATCACAACATGTCCTCACTGTGGGCGACTTTTATATCTTGAACCTTCTACTGAAGATGAGGCGAGCGCTTAATAACGCTTTAGTATAAGTGAAACTATTTACACTTATCTATTATCTTTTGG
>JAYEGP010000007.1:0-1542 GCA_034659135.1 Campylobacterota bacterium | reverse complement strand
CGAGATTGGTTCTGCTTAATGCACGTATTTCAGAGCGAAGTTTTGGAAAGTACATGCGATTTGGCTGGTTTTATCGTAAACTTTTAAACTACTGTGACCGTATCTATGTTCAGAGTGAAGCAGATAAAAACCGCTTTGTGGCACTGGGTGCCTTACATGTAGAAGTCCTTGGTAATATTAAGCTTGCCCAAGAGATTAAAGCAAGTAGAATTTTACCAAAGCCTGAACAAGAGATCATTACAGCAGGAAGTACCCATGAAGGTGAAGAAACTTCTATCTTAAAAGCTTTTGTGGCGTATCAAAAGGAGAACCCATCGAGCTTAGTTGTGGTACCACGACATCCCGAACGTTTTGAGAGTGTGTGGCAAGAGATTATGCTTACATGCACTGTGAGGAACGAGGAAGATAGCCTTACATGTAAACGCTGGAGTGAAGCGCATAGTTTTGATGCTGATATCATCTTAATCGATGCCATGGGAGAGTTAAACAGTATCTATGCCATTAGTGACATTGTCATACTTGGTGGAGCATTTAAAGAGGATGTGGGTGGTCATAACCCGCTAGAACCCA
Source organism: Campylobacterota bacterium (assembly GCA_034659135.1). Taxonomy (GTDB): domain Bacteria; phylum Campylobacterota; class Campylobacteria; order Campylobacterales; family Sulfurimonadaceae; genus S010-53. The sequence goes on along the minus strand of JAYEGP010000007.1, from coordinate 972 downwards.
GCCATTTTGGCTGTAAAATCATTACAGGAGAACATTTTTTTAATCAGCGAGAGCTTTTTAAATATGTGCATCATGTACAGTTTGTGGCACCTGAGAACATAGCTGAAGCTTTAGTGGCAGCTAAGGAGTTGCCACCATCACAGGTCGATGAAAAGATCGATTTAAGCGTAATAATTAACGATATAAAGAGTCATTTATGAGTAAAGAGAAAGCATACAAACTATTAGCGGTACAAGAAGGTATTTCCAACAATCAAGCCAAATCATTAATCGATCGTGGTCTGGTCTATGTGGGTAATAAAAAGGTGGTTATCGCACGTGGTGAAATCGATGGAAAGAGTAATTTTATCGTCCGTGTTGTTGAGAAAGCTAAACCTATTTTTGAAGACAAAGATATCATTGTCATTAATAAGCCCGCTTTTGTCAACTCTGATGAGATAGAGCGTCAATACAGAGATGCCCAACTTTTACATCGTCTTGATCGTGAGACCAGTGGCGTTTTGATGCTGGTTAAAAATGAAGCGTTTCGTAAAAAAGCGATCCAAGAGTTTAAAGAAGATCGTGTCTATAAAGAGTACAGTGCGTGGGTTGAGGGCATGGTGACCGAAGAGATGATCATTGATAAGCCTATCTTGACAGAAAAACGTCAAAACAGAGCCTACTCAAAAATCTCAAAGCAGGGAAAACCTGCGATTACGGAGATTTATCCTGATCTTATCAGCGGTAAAAAAAGTAAGCTTAAAATTATTACGCATCATGGACGAACGCATCAAATTCGTACCCATTTACGTTCGGTAAACTTCTCTATTATTGGTGATGAGCAGTATGGGGGACGCCGTTACGACCGCGTTATGCTTCATGCAAAAAAAGTAAAAATTTTAGGCTATACGTTTGAAGCACCTGAGCCAAAGGTCTTTGCCCACTTTTCATCTTAAAACAGATAAAAAGTGATATAATATTCTGTAAATTATAA
>JAYEGP010000006.1:0-7019 GCA_034659135.1 Campylobacterota bacterium | reverse complement strand
TTGAGGCTTACCATTGATAAGTTCATCGATCCATTTAGGCAGTGCCACTGTTATTCCTCATTTTTTATTGATTATTGTAGCATAAGAGCATTAATGCAACTACCTTAGGAATCAAAATTAAATAAAACATAAATCTTAGCGTACTCTTTTAGCCCTAGTCAAACGATTTTAATCGTCGCGTAGCTAAGGCTATGCTCCTCATAAAATAGTGTGACTAGAACTAAAATAGCAATCGCTTAGATTTACATTTTATTCAATTCTGATTCCTTATTACAAATATTAGATAAAATACCTCCATGAAAAAAGCAACCAGAAAAGAGATAGAAGCCATTAAAGAGGCTTTTGTCGAACGTTATGACGAAGCCGTCACCGAACTCACCTATAAAAATATCTATGAACTCGTCATCGCCGTCGCCCTCTCAGCCCAGTGTACCGACAAACGTGTCAACATGCTAACCCCAGAGCTATTTGAAAAATTTCCTGATGTCTATACGCTAGCCAAAGCGGATATTGATGATGTCAAAGCCATTATTAATAGCTGCTCATTTTTTAATAATAAGGCTAAAAATATTATTGCTATGGCACAGAGAGTTGTTGATGTTTATGGTGGGGAGATTCCTCAAAATGAGAAAGATTTAGTCACCCTAGCTGGTGTCGGTCAAAAAACTGCTCATGTGGTCATGATAGAGTTCACCGGAGCCAATCTTATGGCTGTGGATACCCATGTTTTTCGTGTAGCACACCGTTTAGGCTTAAGCGATGATGAGACCGCACTTAAAACCGAAGCCACTTTAGTTAAAAAGTTTAAAACCAATCTCCATCAACTTCATCAAGGTATGGTACTTTTCGGACGCTACATCTGTACGGCTAAAAACCCCAAATGCGACAGTGAATGTTTTCTAACTGAGTACTGTAAAACGAAGAAAAGTTTTAAAGCGCGATAATCCGCTTCACACTCTCAAAAACACGTTCGACTGATGCAATTTCCACACCTTCTCTCACTGAGTGAGGTGAGATGATATTTGGCCCGATTGACGCCATTTTGATATGAGGAAACTGCTCTTTTATCACGCCGCACTCCAGACCTGCATGAATACTCTCTATACGAACGGATCCAAAATCTTCTTCAATAACTAAAGCAACACTTTCGCTCCATTCATTAGACTCCACTTCCCAAGGAGCGTACCAGCCCTCATGCGAAACTTTACAACCATGAGTCTGAAAATAAAAGATGATCTCATCACACAGTTTTTCAAGCTCATGCGTTGTCATAGATCGTGCACTCAGATGAATTATCAGTTCATCATTCTCTATGCTCACTGTCGCTAAGTTCACGCTACTCATAATGCCATCATCTTCATCATAGGCGATAACACCATGAGGCGCATGACGAAGCATATTTATAATCTGTTCGCTTTCGTTGATGACCTTGTGGCTCTTTTTATCTCCAAAAGCTGTCTCAAACTCACAGCACGCCGATTTAGCGATAGCGTTGCGTCGCTCCCCACCAGAGAGTGAACATAGTGTGCTTGTCTCTATGGAGTTTAGCAAAACCTTGATGGCATTGGGAATATTTTTGTCGATATCAATTCCCGAATGACCCCCTGGCAGATCTTTTACATGTAAGGAGCTTGTCGCTATCTTTTGTGTACTATAACTTAAAGCAAGTCGCGCGGTAATATCAACACCACCGGCACATCCAACAGTAACCGTGGCCTCTTCTTCACTATCAAGGTTTAGCATATAGGGGGTTTTAAGCTTTACATGTAAAGATCGTGCTCCGATTAACCCTACCTCTTCATCCGCCGTAAAAAGAAAATCCACTTCAGCTTTCTCTTTCATCAAAGCGAGCATCATCGCAATAGCGATACCATTATCAGCACCTAATGAACTCTCTTTAGCATAGAGCCACCCCTCTTTTTCATAAGGTTCAACTACAGGAGCTTTACCAATACAGACCATATCGTAGTGGGCTTGGAGCGTAATCCTTGATTTTTTTGAACAACACAGGATGTTCTTGGCTTCATCTTCACTGACTTCATAGCCACAAGATTTTGCCTCTTTGACTAGATACGACTGCATCTGAGCTGCCTCATATGAGCAGTGAGCAATCGCACACAACTCTTTAAAAATTTCTATCACTTGCATGATACGAACTCCTTTAGCTACAATATCGTCATGTTACCTATAACACTTTTGATATCTCTGTTTTTATTTAGTGGTTGCGTTAATAAACGCGGTATTAGCGAACGCTACTATAACTCCTGCCATGAGTACTATGATCTTCAAGGCTATTATCACAAAGATTGTGACGACAATCTCATCAATTTTAGCTCTAAAGAGAGCAAGTCTGAGACCATTGGACAAGAGATCAGGTAATTATTTTATTGCGATAAACGTCGCAAAGTTCGCCCAGCGAAACACCACTTCACAATGTGAAAATCCATTTCGTTTTGCCATCTTAATATTTTCTGCTTCACTATAAGGAACTAAAACATTTTCCAAGGCTTCACGCTTTTGCATAATCTCATAGGTGCTATAACCCTGCTCTTTTTTAAAATTATAATAGATATCGATAAGTTTCTTATTCAGCACCTTATCATCACTAATCACTTTTTCACTAAAAATAAAAACACCCTTCTCTTTTAAACTCTTAGCTATCTTTTCTACTAAAGCTTCACGAATCAAAGGGCGAATGAACTGCAAGGTATAGTTACTCACCATAACATCACAGCTATCATATGAAAATTCTAAAATATCTCCATTGAGCACCGATACAGCAGAACCAAACGCTTCTATCTTTTTTCGAGCTTGATCGAGCATCGCTTCGGCATTATCGATACCGATGAGTTCAACCTCTCTATTCTCTGCTCTTAAACTACGCTCACACTCTAAAAGTAAGGTAGCCGTTGAACAGCCTAAATCATACACTTTTGCTCTCTCTTGAACATAGGCTAATATCAGTGACTTCGTCATCTCTTGCGAGGTCTTATAAAAAGGGACAGAACGCTCAAGCATATCATCAAATACAGCAGCCACATCGGCGTCAAATTCAAATTGTTTGGAAATTGGGGTTTCAAATATCGTATCTTTCATGAACATATTGTACCTTATCAAGGTTATGATATACTCACAATATGCAATTCAAAATCACTCATAAGATATACCTTATCACCCTTTTACCTATCGCTTTAGTCTTGTATATGAGCAGTCAAAATGTTATCAAGAGTTATCAAGATAATGCCGCATCTCAAAAACTTTTAGAATTTTCTCTATTTACCAAAAATGCAACAGAACTCCTGCGTGACTTTAAAAGTGAACGTGATCTCGGACAACTCTACCTTGCAGGTGACATCAATACAACGGTACTGCGTAAACAGTTTCAGACGACTGATCAAACAATAAAGCTTTTTCTTCGCTCCAAAAAGCAGATCAATCCTCTACACAAACACAATGATCTTCATAACGGTGAGATAGAAAATATTCGAGAAAAGATGCTCTCAAAAAATCTTGTTCCTCATCAAATCCAATCTTTTTATGCCTTGCTTAACTCTCAAATCATGACGTTAATCCAAAAACAAAATATCAAATCTACGAATTACAAGGTCAATCAAGATGCTCTTGCCTTAAAGAAACTTGCGACACTACAAGAACTTGCACGTGAAGAGAGAACACTTTTTACACAAGTCGTACACGATCAAGACCTTATATTAGACACCATTCACACTATTCAGGCCAACAATGCGCAGCAAAATCGAATTTTTCAAGATTTTTTGCACACGATTGATAATGACAACTATCGTAATGTCATCCACACTATCTTTCACTCTTCAACAAAGGATAATATTAGAGAATATCGACGAAAACTTCAAGAAGAACTCTATAAAATGCGGCTTCTTGCTAAGATGCGTGCGATTATCGGCTATGGTGGACTAATACATAGTTTTAAGAACTACGTGCTTAGAAAAGAGCAAAAATATTATGATCTCTTCGCGCAGCAGCATACAACTTTTCTCGATATTCTTTCTGCTTATCAGGCCTATGCTTTTGATAATCAAAGAGAATACACCAATCTACTTATCATCGAAGAGACGATGAATCACTACTATATTAATCTCAAAAAGATCAGAAAAGAGTTAGCTAATGCGGATTCAAAAACCATAGATAATCAGGTCAGAATCCACGATACCCTAGCACTAGAAGCACTTGATGCATTGCAAAATTCTTTTATCGGTATTAACGTAAAAGAGTGGATTCAAATTAGCACTATCTATCAAGAAGAGCTCCAGACCTTTCAAGAATTCATATTGAGCGACTTAACAAAAGCGCTTAACCATCTACAAAAAAATTCAGATAAAAATTTTTACACACAGCTACTCTTAAACATTTTATTTATACTCATTCTCTTCATGATGGCAACATTTATAGGACGTGGTATTCTTAAAAATCTCAAACGCTTACAAAATGCCTTACATAACTTTTTCTCTTATCTTAACTTTGAACGTGATCAGCCTCAAGAGATCAAACTGAGCTCAAATGACGAACTCAACGAAATGGCCAATGATATCAATGCGCAACTCGCCACCATTCACAAACATCGCGAAGAGGATGAAGACTTTATCTCTGAAACAACGCATATTGTCAAGATGATGAAAGAGGGAGACTTTGGAGAAAAAATTTACTTTAAACCCTTTAACCCTTCATTGATCTCATTAAGCTCGGTATTTAATGATCTTGTTAGTATTATTCAAGATAAAATCAAAGCCCAAACGGATGAGCTTGAGTCTATGAATGCGACGCTCTCTGATCAAGTGTATCAACAGACCCTAGAGCTGCATAACCAGCTTCAAAAACTGCAACAGTTTCAGTTTGCCATTGATGAAAGCGCCATGGTAACGCATAGCAACCCCGATGGTACCTTATATGAATACAACCGACTTTTTGCTAAAACAGCTAAACTCGATAATACTATCTTAGGAGACAGCAGTGCTTTACTTTTAAGTCCTAAAAGTCGTGATAAAAAAATAGAAGAGATTTCATCTTTTATTACTCATAAAAAGGTCTATAAAGGCATCTTAGAGATGCAGACTGCTCAAGGAAAAGTTTTTTATACCAACTCCACGATTATTCCGATACAAGATACCCATGAAAACATTGTAGATATTTTAGGGCTTCATTATGATATCACCCCTGTCATCAAAGCCAGAGATGAGGCCATAGAAGCCGAACGCTCTAAGGATGAATTTCTCTCCAACATGTCACATGAGATTCGAACACCACTTAACGCTATATTAGGTTTTGTGACCATCTTACAAAAACGTCTTGAAGATGAAAAAAGCCTGCATTACTTAGATATTATCTCAAAAAGTGGGCAATCACTTCTGCACATTATCAATGACATTTTAGACTTTTCTAAGATTCAAAGCGGAAAATTTACGATTACACCTCACTCTTTTGAAGCTTTTGATGAGTTTAGCAGTGCCGTAAAACTTTTTGCTTCTAAGGCCTATGAGAAAAAGATAAATCTCTACTTCTATATTGATGCTAAGATTCCTGAATCTCTTAACGCTGACGCTATTCGCATCAAACAGATACTCTCTAATCTTCTTAGCAATGCTATTAAATTTACTCCTGAAAACGGTACGATAAAGATTAAAATCAACTATGCTGACAACAATCTGCAGATCAATGTTCAAGATAGTGGTATCGGGATTTCTGCTGAACATCAAAAACGTATCTTCAATGCTTTTGAACAAGCTGATGGTTCAACAACGCGTGAATATGGCGGTACAGGGCTAGGTCTTTCTATCTCTTCAAAACTAGCTGCATTAATGCAAGGAGAACTCAGTATCAAAAGTGAACCGGGACATGGTTCGCTCTTTTCACTCTCCATTCCTGTGAGTGTAACCGATGAGTGCTCCCGTCCACAATTTCAAACCAGCAAGATCGACAATCTAAAAATCACACTCATACAGTTAGAGCCTAATGATGAGAGCGCTTTAAAGCTTATTGGAAAGTATTTTGATGATTATAGTGTCCGATATACCAAAGCTGATACCCTAGATAATCTTGATGGTGATATCGCCATCATCTGTGAGCATAAAGATGCCATAGCTCATATGATTGCCAATGAAAAAACGGCCATTATCTTAGAGACACTTCCCGAGCATCACTATGACAACTATCCCCATATCTACACCATCGCTGCACCCTTTGTTCCTTTTGATGTGATGCGTGTTTTAGATGAGGCTACTGTTGAAGTCTTAGAAGGTACGACAGTTATCAACCAAGAAGCTCAAGCCTTAAAGTTTCAAGCACATATTCTCATTGCTGAAGACAATAAAACCAATCAGATGCTCATCAAGCTTTTAATGGACGATTATGGAATTACCTACGATATGGCTAATGATGGTATTGAAGCAGTTAGTGCCTACAAAAACAGTCGTAACTACGACCTTGTCTTAACCGATGAGAATATGCCAAACCTTAATGGAATGGGAGCGATGCAGCAGATGCGAAGCTTTGATGCAGAGAATAATTTTGCATCAATCCCAATCGTAGTGCTAACCGCAAGTGTCCTAGAGAGCGACAGAGAACGATTTTTCAAAGAGGGTATGGATGATTTTGTTGGTAAACCTATTGATGAGCAAGAGCTACAAAAAGTTTTACAAAAATATCTCACAACCTTATAAGGGAATAGATGGAAATCAGTACAATAATGATGATAGTTTTTATCATCGTCTTCATCATTAGTATCTGGAAAATATATGTTTTTTTACCCGATAAGAGGCTCATAGATGATGATACCAATGCTACTTCAGTCGCTGAACTTGAAACACTGATGCTCACATGTATCACAAGTCCAAGCATGAGTGAAAAAGAGCTTTTCAACGCCATCATACAACACGAAGCCTTTGATGCTAAGCACTACTGGCGTTTTAATGAGAACCGTCTTAAACATCTTTTGCACGATTATTGTGTCAAAAATAGACCATTGCGTAACATCGAAGATATTTATA
>JAYEGP010000005.1:0-7103 GCA_034659135.1 Campylobacterota bacterium | reverse complement strand
TCATCTTACGAGAGTAAATTTTTTGGAATATTATTAGTGCTCATGACAGGATATTTTTTGATCTGGGCAGGAGGCTATACCAATGGCTCTTACCCTGGAATTTTACTGCTAGCCACTGCTTTTGGTATCTTTATGGCGTTTAATATTGGTGGAAATGATGTTGCCAACTCCTTTGGTACTTCGGTAGGTGCAGGGACGCTAAGTATAAAACAGGCACTTGTCATTGCCGCTATTTTTGAAGTTAGTGGTGCGATGATCGCAGGTGGAGAGGTGACCGATACCATTCGTAAGGGTATCGTGGACTTAGGTGGCATGACCATCGCTCCAATGGAGTTTATCTACATCATGATGTCAGCACTTCTAGCTGCTGCATCATGGCTTCTCATCGCTACAAAACGGGGAATGCCGGTATCAACAACGCACTCAATTATCGGTGGTATTGTTGGTGCATCTATTACTTTGGGGATTGTTCTTGAAGGGGGTGAAGCAGCCTTTTCTTTAGTGCATTGGGATAAGATCGGTATGATTGCACTCTCCTGGGTTGTCTCTCCCGTCTTAGGAGGCTTGATTTCGTATCTCCTTTATAGTTTTATTAAAAAATTTATTCTAAATTACAACGATTCAGCACATGCAAAAATGCAAGAAATTAAAGCAGAAAAACGTGAATATAAGAAAAAAGCTTATATTGATTATCAAAATATGACAGCTGATGAACGCCTTCAAGCGCTTGCACAGATGACCTGGGATTCCCAAGCCGAATATGACAATGATTTTGACAAAGAAGAACTCAATTCAGAGTACTATAAAGGGCTGCATGAATTGAATGATAAGAAAAAAGAGCTTAATGCTAATCGTGCGATGCAGACGTATCTTCCTATTGTTGCTGCATTAGGGTCGATGATTTTAGTAGCCATGGTAATCTTTAAAGGTCTAAAAAAGATGGATCTTAACTTTTCCACCTTAGATAATTTACTCATTATGGGAATGATCGCTGCTCTCGTTTGGGTGACGACGTTTCTGGTAGTACGTGTTATGGGTGACAAAAACCTTGAGCGGTCTACTTTTGTAATGTTTAGTTGGCTTCAGGTTTTTACCGCTTCAGGATTTGCTTTTTCTCATGGATCCAATGATATCGCCAATGCTATCGGGCCCTTTGCTGCGATCTTAGATGTACTTCGTACGGGTGCTATTGGTGCAGAAGCAGCCGTACCAAAAATAGCGATGCTGACCTTTGGTGTAGCGATGATAGCGGGTCTTTGGTTTATTGGTAAACATGTTATTGCGACCGTAGGAACACACTTGACTAAGATGCATCCCGCTTCAGGTTTTTCAGCAGAACTTGCTGCGGCAAGTGTCGTACTCTTAGCCTCTACTTTTGGTATTCCGGTTTCGAGTACACATATTCTTATTGGTGCGGTCATGGGTATCGGTATTGTGAATGCTCAGGCGAACTGGGGTCTGATGAAACCTATCGCTTTAGCATGGGTAATCACCCTCCCTGCCGCTGCAATTATGTCTTCAGTGACCTTCTATATTCTTCGTAGTGTATTTTAAAAGACATGTAACCCTTAGTGGTTACATGTAAGATCACACTAAATAGATCTCCGCAAGTCCTAAAAAAGGTGGCGACTGACACTTTTTTTCGCTACAAGTCTATTGATAAAATGAATAAATTTGAATATAATAAGTAATATAAATATTCGAAAAGGACATTTTATGAAAACAGTTACAATGAGAGTGGATGATTCTATCTACGATATGATTAAGCTTGCTGCTGAAGGTCAGAAAAGAAATCTTTCTAATTTTATAGAATTTGCAACAGTTCAATATTTAACGTCATCTCAATTTGTAGAAAATGATGAAATGACTGAAATTCTAAAAGATGAAGATTTAGTTAAAAATCTAATGAATGGTTTAGATGACTTTAAAAATGGTGATTACACCATTGTCTAAGTACCAAATTGCTGAAACTAAAACTTTTGAAAAAGTTAAAAAGAAAATAGATAAGAAGCTGTATTTCAAAATTGAAAACTTTGTTTATCCTCAACTTAGAGAAAATCCTTTTTATGGCACTAATATTAAAAAGTTAAAAGATGACCTTGAAGGCTACTACCGATATAGAATTGGAAATTATAGACTCTTCTATCTTATAGAAAATGATAAGCTAATTATTGCAGTTGTTGATTTTAGACACAGACAACAAGAAAATAGTGTCATAAAAAGAGTCTGAGCAGTTAAGGAGTCAGTCGGACGGCGTGAAAGTGCCACATTGGCGGCACTTTTACACTAACTGCGATAGTGCTGTAGAGCGTACATGTAAGAGTTACGCTCATAAGCAGAAGGGTTGTCAGTATGATCAAGAGAGATACTCCCTTTCATCTGCGTTATGGACTCATACTCTTTCTCTTGCATCCATCCTGTCATCTCTTCAAGTATACTTTGAGCATATCCCTCTCCATTGAGAATTAAGGCCGAAGCCACAGCTGTCGCATCAGCACCACTCATAATCGCTTTTAGCACATCTGCACCACTGTGAATTCCTGTATTAGCACAGAGTGAACATGAGAGTTTATTATGCAAAATCGCACACCAACGTAAAGTTTCACTGAGTTTATGGGAGCTTGTAATATTCGCCTCTTGTAGAGCAGTAAGCAGTTCAAGATCTACATTGACACGTGTCGGATTATCAAAAAGCGTTAATCCGCTAGCTCCCGCCTCTACAAAACGTTTTGCCATATTCGCAGGGTTTGAGAAGTAAGCATTCATCTTCACATTCAAAGGAATATTGGTATGGGCTTTCATCATCGCAACCGTATCAATATACATCTGCTCCACAGTAGCACCACTCATCTCTATAGAGGTAGGGATATAGGTAATGTTTAACTCCAAAGCATCCGCACCAGCTTCTTGAAGTTTGCTTGCATAATTGATCCAACCCCCTTTAGAGACACCATTTAAACTCGCAATTACAGGAACATCTACCGCCTCTTTTACCCGTCTAACCTCATCAAGATAAGCTTCAGATTGGATATTATCAAAGCTAACATCATCTGGTAGATACTCTAGCGCTTCAGCAGAGGTATTACTGTTTACATGTAAGAAATGATCGATCTGTTTCAATTCATGATTGATCTCCTCTTCAAAGAGTGAGTGCATAATCACAGCAGCGATGCCACTGTCTTCTAGTTTTTTAATACTATCAAGTGAAGCCGTCAAAGGCGATGCACTAGCAACAATAGGGTTTTTAAGTTCGAGTCCTAGAAAAGTTGTTGAAAGATCCATAATTACACCTCCTTTGGTGACGCATAGTATTCATGCAGGTTTAAATAGCGTTCATGCAGACTTTTCGCTGTTTCTCTCGCGCTTATGAGATACTGCTGCGCGTGGCTAAGATTCATCTTCTCTACCATCTTAAAGCGGGTCTCACGGTACATAAAGTCTTTAACATCGATCTTAATGCCTTTATAATCAAGTGTCATCGGATTTTCACCGCTCTCAAAATGCTCAGGATTAAACCTGAAAATAGGCCACAGTCCACTATCGACCGCACGTTTTTGCTGATCAAAACCGTAACGCAGATCATAACCGTGCGCCACACAGTGTGAATAGGCAATAATAATCGAAGGCCCATCATAACGCTCTGCCTCAATAAAAGCTTTTAGCGTCGCCTGATCATTAGCTCCCATCGCGACTTTAGCCACATAAACATTTTCATAATTAATCGCCATCGCCGCTAAATCTTTTGGCATTCCCGCTTTACCACCCGCTGCAAATTTCGCTACGGCTCCGGTAAACGTTGCCTTAGACTGCTGCCCTCCGGTATTAGAATAGACCTGCGTATCCATAACAAGGATATTAACATTTTTACCACTCGCAAGAACATGATCAAGACCACCATAACCGATATCATAAGCCCAGCCATCGCCACCCATAATCCAGACCGATTTTTTCACCAGATAATCAGCTATCTCAAGCAGACTTTTTGCCTTTGGCGCTTGGGATTTTTCCAAAACAACTTTTAAAATATCTATGCGTTCACGCTGCGCATTAATATCGGCTTCATCGCGCTGAGACGCCGATAAAATAGCTGCGAGCAATTCAGGGTTAAACTCAGAGGAGAGCTCTTGAAGAAGCATCTTTGCCTGAGCTTCATGATTATCAATAGCTAAACGAAAACCAAGACCAAACTCTGCGTTGTCTTCAAAGAGTGAATTTGACCAAGCCGGCCCACGACCTTTGTCATCTTTTCGCCATGGAGTTGTCGGAAGATTACCGCCATAAATCGAGCTACATCCTGTCGCATTGGCGATGACCATACGATCACCAAAAAGCTGTGAAGTGAGTTTCACATACGGCGTCTCTCCACACCCCGGACACGCACCACTAAACTCAAAAAGCGGTTCTAAAAACTGTGACTCTTTAACTTTGTCATGCTTAAGAAGTTCACGATCTACTTTTGGAAGTGAGAGAAAATAGTCCCACTGCTCGATACCCGTCTCACGCAGTGGCATCTGTGGCGCCATATTGATCGCTTTGAGATTGGTTTGCGACTTATTTTTAGCAGGGCAGACTTCAACACAGAGCGCACATCCTGTACAGTCTTCTAACGCAACAGAGATATTAAACTGATCACTCTCTTGAAACCCTTTACCTTTAGCCTTGATAGCGTCAAATCCTTCAGGTGCATTGTCCATAAAACTGACATCAAAAACATTAGAGCGAATGACCGAGTGTGGACAGGCAAGAACACATTTATTACACTGGATACAGGTGCTACTGTCCCATACCGGAACTTCTTGAGCAATATTACGTTTTTCAAACTCTGTCGTTCCAGTCGGCCACGTACCATCATCAGGAATTTGAGAGACTTTAAGACTATCACCTTTATTTGCCGTAATGGTTCCAATAACATCGGAGATAAAGGCATCATAATTACCTTTAAGTACAGGCTGAAGCTCATAAGTGCTACTTGCATGTTCAGGAACTGTAACCTCAAAAAGATTTTCAAGTGTGGTATCGACGGCCTGAAAATTCATCGCAACGATGGCCTCACCTTTACTCCCGTAGGTCTTCTGTATGGAAGCTTTGATCTTTTCTATCGCCTCATCTTTGTCTAAAACCCCACTAATGGCAAAGAAACAGGTCTGCATAATGGTATTGATACGTGAGCCCATATTGCTAGCTTTGGCAACGCGGTAAGCATCAATCGCAAAAAATCGTAATTTTTTACTGACAATCTGCTCTTGAGTCACACGAGGCAGACGCTGCCACGCCTCTTCTTGAGAGTGCGGCGTATTAAGTAAAAAGACGCCACCCTCTTTTGCAATCTCTAAGAGATTAAGTTTTTCTAAAAAGACCGCTTGATGCACGCCTACAAAATCCGCTTCTTGAATGAGATAACTCGATTGAATCGGTTCGGTTCCAAAACGCAGATGTGAGGTGGTCATTGAACCTGACTTTTTCGAATCATAGACAAAATAACCCTGCGCATATTGGTCAGTTTCTGTACCGATGATCTTAATGGTGTTTTTATTCGCCCCTACGGTTCCATCAGAACCCAATCCATAAAATATCGCTTGAAATTGACTCTCATTTTCTAAGATAAAATCTTTATCATAATCCAAAGAGGTAAAACTGACATCATCATCTATCCCGATAGTAAAGTGATTTTTTGGTGTCGCTTTTTTCAACTCCTCAAAAATTCCAATAATCATCGCCGGTGTAAACTCTTTAGAGGAGAGTCCGTAACGTCCACCAATAACTTTTGGCATCGCAAAAGGGAGCTTATCTTGATGCTCAAAGAGTGCGGTAACAACATCATGATACAGTGGTTCCCCAATACTCCCCGCCTCTTTAGTACGATCTAAAACCGCAATCTCTTTTACATGTAAAGGGAGTGAGGCGATAAACGCATCCACGCTAAACGGCAGTGCCAAGCGCACTTTAAGTAGGCCTACTTTTTCACCTTCATTTACCAGATAATTCACACTCTCTTCAACCGCTTCCGCACCTGAACCCATCAAGATAATCACAGAGGTCGCTTCAGCACTACCGATATAATCAAAAAGATGATAAGAACGCCCCGTATGTGATGCAAACTTATCCATCTCTTCTTGTAAAATTTCAGGTACAGCTTGATAGTAGTTATTGACGGTCTCTCGTCCTTGAAAATAGACATCAGGATTTTGAGCCGTACCACGCAAAACGGGGTGATCTGGAGTCAAGGCACGCTGTTTGTGTGCGTGAACTAAATCCGTATCGATTATGACATGTAAGAGTTCCTCATCAATTTTTTCAATACGACTCACCTCATGTGAGGTACGAAATCCATCAAAGAAATGTAAAAAAGGAATACGTGAACGCAGTGAAGCCGCTTGAGAAATGAGAGCAAAGTCATGGGCTTCTTGAACCGAGTTTGACGCTAAAAGTACAAAACCTGTCTGACGTACCCCCATAACATCTTGATGATCACCAAAAATAGAAAGCCCTTGAGCAGCAAGTGAGCGCGCCGCGACATGAAAGACGGTTGGGCTTAACTCTCCCGCAATCTTATACATGTTGGGAATCATCAAAAGCAGACCTTGAGATGCGGTAAACGTTGTCGTTAACGCACCTGTCTGTAAGGCACCATGAACCGCACCACTGGCGCCACCTTCACTCTGCATCTCATAAACTTCTGGAACCGTCCCAAAAATATTGCACTCTCCTTTAGAGCTGTAGAGATCGCTAAACTCGCCCATTGGTGATGAGGGAGTAATGGGATAAATTGCAATTACCTCATTGATTTTATGGGCAACTAAAGCGACTGCTTCATTGCCATCTACTGTTATATATGAATGTTTTTCCATTGATGTGTCCTGAAAGAGTATATAGATAAAGACACTATACTGCATTTTTCATACGATTGCATTACAAAAGTGATCACTTTTCATACACTTCTATACATTTAATAATAAAGTAAATATTCCTCATAGGGGTGTAAAGGTGAATCTATTGAAATAATAGATGACTCTGTTTATAAGTTTGAAAAGGCTGGCATATCAAAAGGTTTAGAAGAAGTTGAAAACGGTAATGTTTATTCATCTGATGAGCTTATCCAAAAG
>JAYEGP010000004.1:0-7173 GCA_034659135.1 Campylobacterota bacterium | reverse complement strand
CGACAGAGTCTTGGATACATCACTGATAAAGCCTGTATCTTAGCCCTTAACAACAAAAATAATGCAGGATTTGAGCAGAACTTTAAACAAGCTGCTTACGACATTATGAAAAAATAAGATCTAAGTCGTTTTTATGATACGTGTTGCCGCTATTCAGATGCAGATGGGTGAGGATAAGGGTGAGAACCGAAAACGTGCAAGTGCTTTAGTCACTAAGGCAGCTAAAGAAGGTGCTAATATTATCGTATTGCCTGAGCTTTTTGAAGGACTCTATTTCTGTAAAGATAAGGATGAAAAATACTTTTCATGGGCAGTTGAACGTGAAAAAAGTACCTTAATTCAAGAATTTTCACAACTGGCAAACGCTTTACATGTCGTCTTACCTATAAGTTATTTTGAAAAAAGTGATGAGGGATATTTTAATGCCCTTGTTGTTATTGATGCTGATGGCACTGTCTTAGAAAATTACCGTAAAACACATATTCCCGATGGTCCAGGCTATGAAGAGAAATTTTACTTTGAGCCGGGTAATACTGGCTTTCAAGTCTACGACACTGCTTATGGATGTATCGGTGTAGGTATCTGTTGGGATCAATGGTTTCCAGAAACGGCGAGAGCCTTAACGCTTAAGGGTGCAGAGCTGATTTTTTACCCTACAGCAATCGGTAGTGAACCTGAAATTAAAATAGATTCTAAAGATCACTGGCAACGCGTTCAGATGGGTCATGCCGCAGCCAATATGGTACCGCTTATTGCAGCGAATCGCTTTGGAGTGGAGCAGGGTGAAAGCTGTGAGCTTACCTTTTATGGCTCATCTTTTATTACCGACTATAGTGGTGCTATAACAGTAGAGGCCTCGCGTGATAGTGAAGCCATAATCTATGCTGATTTTGATTTAGAAACAAATAGAGAGATTCGCCAATATTGGGGTCTTTTACGAGATCGTCGTCCTGATTGCTATTAAGAGAAAATACTGTTGATAATACGAACGGACTCTTTATCGAGTAAGTTTTTTTGAGCATGTTCTGCCATGAGTGTGATAGCTTTGTCATGACTCATTTTTTTGCGGTATGGACGATCTTCAACTAGAGCTTGGTACATATCTAAGCTTCCTAAGAGTTTGGCTTCATAGCTAAGCTCACTGGCTCTCTTTTTAAAGGGATATCCTGATCCATCCATACGTTCATGATGATGCGAAGCCCATTCGTGAATCTCATTAAAACCTTCTATGCCCTCTAAGAGATAGTCCGTAATGACAACATGTTGTTTAATCGTTTCATATTCTGATGATGATAGAGGAGCCTCTTTTTCTAAGATACTGTTTGCAATGGCAAGTTTTCCAAGGTCATGTAAGTTTGCAGCAATTTGAAACTTTAAACTGTGAATGGCATCAAAATTGAGATGTTTAGCTATTAGCTGAGACTTTTGCATTAATTCATTAGAGTGTTTTGCTGTAAACGGAGATTTTGAATCAATAATGTTTGAAAAAATAGTGCTAATATCATGGATTATCTCATAGCTAATATCAATAGTAATTTTTGGTAGAAAATTTTCTAATGAGGGAATAATCTGTTCATCTTTAAGATCAGCCCAAAAACTAGCTTTTGAGCTCAGCTTTAAAAACGCTTCACAGACATCCTCTCGAAAGAGAATATTTGACTGTTCATTAATATAATTTTTGATGGTATCAATAGAACTAATCGTGGCATTAAGAAGATCAAATTTCATATCTATCGCATCGGCACAGCAGATAATCTGTGACATTATAGGAATTTCATCTCCAGATTTTTCAAAAAATCCACTGCCGTTATAAAATTCATGATGATAGAGTATGACATCTTTTGTGTCTGTTAAAAATGGAAAACTCTTGACATTTTTCTCACTTATAAGCACATGGTCTTTCATCTTTTCTAAAATAGAGATGTTTTTTAAAGAGCCTTTTTTTAATACACGTTGATTTAAAAATGCTTGGGTTAATCCATTATCATGCATCAGCGCTAAAGAGCAGAGATCAAATTGCTCTTCTTGTGTGAGTCCTAGGAGTTGAGAAATTCTAAGGGCTATATAGGCAACACGTTTACTATGATGGCTTGTCGTATGCAATATCTCCTGCTCTGAATAATCTAAAGCAGTTGATACTGCAATAAGAAAGGAATTTAAATTAAATAACATTTTAACCCTTAATTTTTTCGTCAGATATTATAATATCATAATATTGATGTGTTTATCTTATAGGTTACGAAAATCTTTTTTTATAAAATGGAACTCTTTTTGCTTAAGTTATTAAATCTAAAGCGTGAGAGGGTGCTATGGAAGTTGTACTGCAGAACAATTTGATACTCATCCGTACGGGGTTTGATACCTTGAAATCCTCATGGATGGCAGACTTTTTAAATCTTCATGCTCAAGATATGCTTTTTCTACCCAAGTCAGTTCTTGTTTTTAACAATGGGGCTTTTGAAGAGAAAAAAAGAAGTTTCTTAAAAACGTTAAGCGAAAAATATGCGAAAACACAAGATTTCTCGGCAGAGTTTTATTGGCGTTCTATGATGCGTTATGCTAACAAACCTATTAAGATTGAACTGGTTTCACATGAAGAGCCTCAGCCTGTAAGCGTTGAGCTTTTTGCTCATGATGATACAACGGTTGTGATCTCTTTGTACTCTCCTAATTTATGGGTGTTTAGTTACCTTCGTTCCCAACTTGATCTTTACATTACTGAGGTGACACCTACCTCTCTTGTGCTTGATGTCTCGCAGATGATGGCAAAAACCCGACTTGAGCGCTCGTTAAATAAACGTCATATTCTGCATTATCAGCTTCAGTATCGCTATGATTCTGAATTCATGCAACGTCTGTATGGAAGTTATACTCAGTTTAATTTCGATGATGAGTACGAAGAAGAGGAGCATTTTGAATCGATGTTGCATTACTATACAGTCTTAGAATGTCCTATCGGTTCATCTCAGGATGCTCTAAAAAAGAGCTATAAGAAATTAGTTAAAGTGTATCATCCTGATCGTGTTCATCGTGAAAATAGCGAGGTGGTCAACCACTACACTCAAAAGTTTCAACTCTTACAAGAGGCCTATACTGCTTTACGGATTGTGAGTTAAAAAAGAGAGTGTTGAATCTCTTCTTTTCTTACATGTAAGAGTAGCTTTTTAAAATCCTCTGCTGAGTAAAGTTTGAGTTTATCATCTGCTAGCGTGAGAAGCTCATTAGAAAATCCCCGTTTAGAAAAGAGAACAATACAGTCAGGCTTTAGTGCAAGTTTCTCACATTTCTCTTCAAGTTTATGCAACTCTTTTTTATTGACTTTATGATTGGTCCATTTGCATTCACCGGCAATGAGCTCTCTATTGTCACTGAGTGCTAAGAGATCGATTTCAACCTGACGATCCCAATAGCTTCCCGAATCAATAATATTTGGAAACTCTTGTTTGAGTAAAATATTGGATAACTCTTCAAAAAGATAACCACTAAAAGCTTGCCTATGTTGATGATATGCCTCTATAACCGATTCAAAATTACCCTCTACAATCATTTTATGACGTGGCGCGATAAAGTAAAACCAAAAGCGTAAAAAAGGGAGTGTAAAACGCATTTTGTGTGAGATACGATGACGCGAGACTTCACGTTTGAGTTTCTGCTTTGGGTAGAGCTTTTGAGGTGCCTTCTCTCGAGATTTTTCAATAGTGATGAGATAGTTATGACGTAAAAAATCCAGAGAGGCCGTACCTTTAGCGGGAGAGAGGTGCGCACGCTTAAAAGCGGAATGAGTACGCCGATCTCCAATGGCTATGGCACTTAAAAGACGGCGCGTATCATCATCGTCTTGAATCATCAAGGCAATGGCATTGTAGAGTTCCCCATAGTTTTCAAGAATATGATCCGTAATCAGGGTCTCAAGAGGTGTGTCAAGGTCAAGGGGCTTTCCAAAACCACCAAAGACCGCAAAGGCATCAATACACTGTTCCATATCATTAGGAAAATTTTGAACGTAAAAGGAGCGAAACTGTTTTAAAAGCATTACATGTAACCGGGGTTACATGTAAAGATATTACTGTTTAAGAAGTGAATTGTCGCCAATAACAATCTCTTGTGCTTGAGAACCAATAAAAGAGGCAGTTTGTCCTTGCATCTCTTGGGTTGCTGTATCTGGAATTAAGATAGAACTGTGTCCACCAACAATAAAACGTGATACGGTATTACCGGTAAGGGCTACACTGCCACTTGCTGAGGCATTGATATCGGTAAATCCCATATATGCAAGTAGGGGATCCGTACCGCTTAGTGGCGCCGTAGGGATGTAGTTTGGTATGGTTTGGTCTCCCGAGCCATCACTGCCATCACCAATAGCTTCGATAGCAAAATAGCTGTGTTTTGTACCCGCACTCGCTGCATAGTTAATAGAATCAGCATCATCAAGAACGGTTTGTGCTGCTAACATAAAGCTATTGTATGCTTCGCTATCAGGGGCAATACCTGCGAGTGACTCGAGCTGATCACGTATCTCTTGACCAAAGGCTGGAGAGTGGTTAAGTAGTTGTGCGATACCGCCACCTGGCATAGCAAGTGTAGCACTTTCAAGCGCTCTTTGTGAATCTAAGAATCCAAAAGCCGCGATAGTTCCGAGTGAATGTCCCATGAAGGCAATACGACTGCTGTCGAGTTTGGCACCGCTAACTCTTGAGAGCGCATTATAAAGCGCAATAAGATCTGATGTACTTTGACGTATGTTATCACGAGCGACTAAAAGATTGGCTAAGTTCATATAGTATGCGCCCGAAGCATCAGGATTTCCGTCTTGGTCTATGTCAAGATCGAAAGTACGCTCATAATTCGTCTTAAGTCCTGTTGTATTGTTCTCAAGTCCATGAAGCGGTAAGTCAATGGCAACGGCTGCGTAGCCTTTGGATGCAAAGCTATCTGCGATGGCTAAGAGGTTCGTACGGTTTTGAGTGATTCCGTGTTGGAAAATAACTACAGGCCAACCCGAAGCAGGTTCAGCCATAATGTTGGGTACGGTTATTAAGAGTGGTACGGTTTTTGTAGATTGTACGGCAGGTAAACTTTTAATGATATTGGAACCATTCTCATCAAGAAATGATTGCGTTAAGGGAGCGACTGGGTTTAGGGCTGAAGGTGTCCCTAGGTAATAAGGTATGCCTTGTAATGCTCCTGCATAGATATCCGCAATACCAGCGCCACCAATGGCAGCAGTACTTAATCCCGTTGCAACAACGCCAATGGAACTATTAGAAGGATTGTTCTCACTAAAGGCTTTAGCAACATTTCCAATGCTCTGTGTTGTGAAGTTCCATGAGGTGATGATATTGTTACATGTAATGGCTTGGTCTTCAGGAACGGGAGCACATTCCATACCTGTTTGAGTAGAGAGTGCTGCATAGCGGGCTTGATTAAGTTGACGAAGACCTTCAAGCGATGCTGCCGTAGCGAGGTCATCAAAATAGTAGTCGGATGTTCCTGTTGCAAAATCAAAAAGAGCTTTCGTTCCATTAATAAGTTCACTTATCCCATCAGTTGCGAGGAGCTGTCCTTTATCGTTTTGAATTCCTTTGGTTAAGGCGACAACATAGGTGCTAGATGGGTCAAGAAGTTTTGTTGGAACAATATAAAGACGCTTATCTTTGACCTGCGCCACAAAATCAACACCAAAAGTTAATTCTCCCGTAATGGCACCAATAGCAGGAATGAAGTTCGTCGCTTGAGATGCTCCCGCAACAGCTTTGAAAACACGAACATTCCCTGGAAGTGAGCTGTTTAGCATATTCTCTGTCAGTGCAATGGAGATAGGAGAGCTTGTTGAGAAACCATCAAGCGTGTTGAGTGCTGATTTGACAACAGCATCGGAAGCATCAGGTGCATAAGGAATATTAAGCGTTCCATCGGTTGAACCTGCAAAAAGAATATCATTAGGATAGGGGATATTCCCTGTTGCTGAATCCATAACAGTAAAACCTCCCGGTAATTCTGTTACAGCTGGTGTGTCAATACTATCATTACAACCAGTAAATAGTGCCAATAAAGCAGTGGTGGCGAGTAGAGTTTTATACATGAATTTTGCTCCTTACATGTAAGTAATCTTTTATTATAGCGCGTGATATTTTAGACTTATTTAAAAGCGCTGTTTTTTGATGATATCTCACTCCCAAAACGTAGAATATCCAGACCGTATTTATCGCGTAGATTTTTAATCTCTTGAGAGAGTTGATGGTGAGGTATATCGGCATTAAAATCCAGCAGTGAAAGTTCTCTTCGAGAGTTACATGTAAAGTGTGAACAGCTGATAGAGAGACGGATCACTTTGAGATGTTTATAGCGATCGGCCTTATAAAAAAGCGACAGACAAAGCTCACGAAACCAGAACTCATTAAAGAGTCGATGTTGGGTGATATTGGCAGAACTGTGCTCTTTTAATTCATAGCGAATACCGACATGATAGGTCGTAGGCAAGGCGTTTAGACGCATCACAGCGTGAGAGAGATGACGTGAAAGAATGATCATACGTCGACGCAGTTCACCTCGATCTGAGATCGGATCAAAGGTACGAGAGATACCGATAGACTTTCTTACATGTAAGGGATTGACTTCATGGGTGTCTTCGCCATTGACTTGTCTATAAAGCAGGCGTGAATAGGGACTCCATGAGGTGACAATACCTTTGGATTGGAGAAGTTTCCCCAGGGTGTCTATCTGATACATTTTGAGTTTTTTCTGCATCGCTCGCCCAATTCCTGGAAAATCTTCAATGGGTATATTGGTAACAAATTCCAGATGCTCATGGGGCATGACCGTTTTACACCCAAAAGGTTTGGCTGACGACGTTGCTAATTTAGCGATGGGTTTACTCGAAGCGGCACCTATGGAGACGGGTAGGTTTAAGTGGCGCTGTATCTCATGACGAAGCATGTCGATAAACCAAGGCACCTCTTCATCACGAATCCAACCTTTGAGATCTCCATAAAACTCATCAATACTGGCCTGCTCTATTAAGGGAATACGATGCATTAAAAAATCGTGAAGGGTATGGGAGAGCTCTTTATACAGCGCCATATTAGGTGCTTTGATGATGAGGTGAGGGCAGAGTGAGAGGGCTTCACGGATTGTCATCCCTGTTTTGATACCAAAAGCACGTGCCTCATAACT
>JAYEGP010000003.1:20943-28045 GCA_034659135.1 Campylobacterota bacterium | reverse complement strand
GGGGTCTGTATTGATACCTGTCACATGTTTACTGCAGGTTATGATATCAGAACACGGGAATCTTATGATATCTCTATGGCACAATTTGGTAACATTGTGGGATTTGAATATTTAAAAGGGATGCACCTTAATGATTCCAAACCTGATTTAGGCTCTCATGTGGATCGACATGAAAGTATCGGGAAAGGTAAAATTGGGTTGGATGCATTTCGTTTTATCATGAATGATGAGCGTATGGATGACATCCCTTTAATCTTAGAAACAATAGATGATAGTATCTGGGATCAAGAGATTGCACTGCTATACTCACTACAGGAGAATGAATAATGAAAAAATTGGTACTGATTTCGCTCGCAGCATCCGCAACTTTATTTGGAGCTGGGTATAAAATCCCTGAAAATTCAATTAACTCAATGGCACTTGGAGCAGCTTATGTCGCCCATGCCCATGGCGCGGATGCATCGTATTTTAATCCGGCGAACATGGCATTTGAATCAAAACATGCTTTAGAGGTCAGTGCCAATATTATTGCTGTCACTGCAACGAAGTATGACAGTAATGCTGGTGATGCCTCTATTAGCGCAGAAAGTGAGTTGAAAATTGCTCCTTCATTACACTACGTTTCTCCAAGTATGGGTAATGCGACTCTAGGATTAAGCATTGTTGTTCCTGCGGGTAACTCGAAGCGATGGAATGATCAACCTGCCAAAGGATTTGCAAAAGAGTTTACTTTACGTGTGATTGAGATCAATCCAACCGTCGGTTATAAAATAAATGATACCTTAGCCGTAGGTGCAGGGGTACGTCTTATCAACAGTAGCGGAACGGTAAAAAGTCAATCAACAGCGTCACGTGATTTAGCAGGTGAGTCATGGGATTATGGATATAACTTTGCCTTGAGTTATAAACCTACGGAAAGCTTAGCTTTAGCAGCAACGTACCGATCCAATGTAGACTTAACAGAAGTGGGAACGGCTAAGCTCTATTTTCCTGATAATGCAGACTATAGTGGAACAAAAACGTATGATGGCGATGCGAGTGTTATGATTCCTTTACCAGCGGCTTTGAACCTTGCGGTTGCGTATACTTTTGAAAGTATAACAACGGTAGAGTTTGTTTATGAACACACTTTTTGGTCAGCTTATGATCAACTCGATTTTGGATATGAAAGTTCTATTGGAGCATTGACGCCTAGTTTTGATGATCCTATTGCAAAAGATTGGAAAGATACTAGTACGTATAGACTCGGTGTGACACAAGCGTATGAAAAATGGACGGCAATGGCCGGTGTCTCTTATGATGAGTCTCCAATCCCCGAAGAGACACTGAACTTCGAAACTCCTGGTTCGGATGCGTGGATTGTATCGCTTGGTGGCAGGTATGAGTTGAGCCCGTCATGGAGTTTAGGTGCTGCGGGATTAGTCTCAATTAAAGAAGATCGTGAAGTTGTTAATGATAATGTTGATGGTACCTTTTCAGATACTAAGGCCTACCTATTCACTCTTGGTGCAGAGTACACATTCTAATGCAGCTCAATTACCCCTATCAGAATTTTTATGAGATGATCGCAGCGAATGCCGTGTCTCATCCCAATGAAACCGTTATTTTTATAGATGATGAAAAAATCACGCATAGTGAATTTCTTCAAAAAGTAGACTCATTTGCACGCTTTTTAGAGATATCGGGCGTTCATGAAGATGATCGTGTTGCTCTGATTACACCTAATAGTGAAGAGTTTGCGATTGCCGTTTTTGCAGCGACTAAGATTGGTGCGGTAGCCGTTCCTGTGAATTCCCTTTTAAAAGAGAGTGAATACATCTATATTTTAAATGATTGTGAAGCAAAAGTTTTAGTCACTTCGATTAAGATGGTGAAGCAAGTTCAAAATCTTCATGAACAGACACAGATAAATCGAACGGTATGGATTGATGAAGCACCTATTGTAGATCAGCATCATGTTGTATTTGATGAAGTGTCTCTCATAAGACCGCATGCAGAAGAGAAGTTTCATCCTAAAAAGCTCGATGATCTAGCAGTCATCTTTTATACATCAGGAACCACGGGAAATCCTAAGGGGGCGATGATTAGTTATCGTAACATCTTTTCAAACCTTGAAGCGGCTTCACAGACCTTTTCGATTACCCCTAAAGACCGCTTTATTGTCTATTTACCAATGTTTCACGCTTTTACCTTTTCGATTATGGTGATGCTGCCATTTTATGCAAAAGCATCCTTTATTATTATTCGCTCGATTTTGCCTTTTAGTAATATCATCAAGCAGACCTTACTCAAGCGCGTTACTATTTTCTTAGGTGTACCAGATATTTATAATGCTTTAATTCGGGCGAAACTGCCATGGTACTTTTTATGGTTTAACAGTATTCGTGCCTTTATTTCTGGTGCATCAGCACTTAGTGAAGATACCTTTAACAAATTCAATAATGTCTTTAGCCGTGCGAAGATGCTTGAGGGTTATGGTCTGAGTGAATGTTCTCCTGCTGTCTGTATTAATCCACTGCATCAGCAAAAAACACTCTCAGTAGGGCAAGCCTTACCAAGTTATGAGGTTAAAGTTGTTGATGAGGAGATGCTTGAAGTACCTCGAGGACAAGTGGGCGAGATTATTGTTAATGGTGACTGTGTGATGATGGGCTATCTTAATAATCCCGAAGCGACAGACGATACAATTATCAATGGATGGTTACGTACGGGCGATTTAGGTAAAATGGATGAAGATGATTACATCTATATTGTCGATCGTATGAAAGATCTTATTATCTCTAAGGGTATCAATATCTATCCACGTCAGATTGAAGAAGAGTTAATGAAGATCGATTATATTAAAGCAGCTGCTGTTATTGGTGTGAAAGATCCCCATAGTGGTGAAGTACCTATCGCTTATGTTGAACTTGATGAAGAGATGGATTTAAGTGCGGTGACACCAGGATCTATTAAAACGGCCTTAAAAGCACATTTAGCTAATTTCAAATTGCCTAAAGTCGTGAATGTTGTCGAAGAGTTACCAAAAAATGCAACTGGAAAAATACTCAAACGTGTTTTAAAAGAGCAGTATGTAGAGCAGGGAGAAGAGTGAAACAACTCATCGATTTTATTGAGCAAAAAAATGTAGACGATGCGGAAATTTATCCGCATCTTAAATGTAGCAAAGAAGAAGCCGTAATTCTTCAAAGACTTTCTCAAAAATACATTGCAGGACAAGAAGATGTTTTAGTTGTTGATCTCTTGCAAGATATCTATGGCAGTGAAAATTATGCTTATGTGAATCATCTTGGTGTGGTTAAGGCACTTCTTGAACTCGGCTGGATTACACAACAATCATTTACGCCTCCAAAAATTAGTGATATCACACTGCTTGAACTTTTAAACAGCTCTATCGCTTTGACGCACTCATTTTTAAAGCTTCTTGAAGAGGGAACTTTAGAGATGGTCTTACCCGATATCAAGCCCTATGCCGATCATTTAGAATATCTGCAAGATCAGTTTTTTCGAATTGAACTCTATCAAAAAATGAGTGGTATCCGTCAAAATGTACATGAGCACTCTTTAGGAATTGATCGCATACAAAACAAACTTAAAGTCCTTGAACAGCGTATTAATGAACGTATTGAACAGACACCTAAAGAGGTCGTGTTAGATCGATTCTTTAAACAGAAAAAACTCTCAGAAAAAGAGCAGATTATTTTTCTAGCGCTACTCAAAGAGGAATACTCCGCGGCAGATGCTAATTTACGTGAAATGAATGCCCTTATTGATCTGGTCAGTCTGGATGAGTATGAACGTATTAAAAATCGTTCACTTTTAGAAGATGGAGCGCAGCTATTGCATGAAGGTATTATTGATTATGAAGAGATGTTAAATCCTTTCGGTGGTATCTCTCGTGCTTTTTATATCTTAGATGATGTCTTGCAAAAAATTATACATCCGCAAAAAAAGAAAAAGGTAACACGTCTTAAGCTCAATATGCTGATTAAAGAGCAAGATATTTTTGAGTTGGTAGAACCGACGACATCACTTGAAGATGTGGTTTTAAATCCTAAAACACGTGAAACACTTGAAACCTTAATGAAACAGTTAGACAAAGAGGTCGTTAACCGACTTTATGAGTGGGGTATAAAAGACAAAAAACGTGGTATTGATGCACGAATTATCTTTTATGGTCATCCCGGAACCGGTAAAACGATGACGGCATACTCCTTAGCAAAATCATTAAAACGACAAGTGCTAAGTTTTGACTGTTCAAAAATTTTATCAATGTACGTAGGTGAGAGTGAAAAAAATGTTCGTAAAATTTTTGATACCTATAAAGAGCTAAGTGAGAAAACAAAAACAGAACCGATCTTATTTCTTGATGAAGCCGATCAGTTTTTAGGCTCACGATCAAGTGGGGTCAATACCAGTGCCGATCAGATGCACAATCAGATGCAAAATATTTTTCTTGAGCAGATAGAAAATTTTGAAGGCGTTTTGATCGCTACAACAAATCTTCTTGAAAATATCGATACGGCGTTTTCTCGTCGTTTTAACTATAAGATAGAGTTTAAAAAACCAAATGAAGTGCAACGCAAGCAGTTATGGGAACTCATGCTTCCAAAAAATGCAGAATATGAAAAAAGTTTTAGTATCGAAGCCTTAAGTAGCTATCAGCTTACGGGTGGTCAAATTAATTTAATCATTAAAAATACGGCTTATAGTGTGGCGGTGCGAGAACATCCACTCTTCACGCTTGAAGATTTTATTTCAGAAATTCAAAAAGAGAAACAAGGAAGTTTCGACAGTGAAAAGTCAATGGGGTTTCTCTCTAAATAAAGATAAAATAGAGTTACATGTAAGACTTTTCTTACATGTAAAGTGTGTATAAATAACACATTCTTAAAAACTACTTATACTACAATGTTGCAATAAGTGACAGGTCAATATTAATATTCTAGCTATAAATACTACATTTAAACCTCTTTTTGATATAGTGCATTAACTGTTTTTTGATAGAAAACGAGACGTCTATAATCAGTGCGAAAGTACTGCTTTTGGACGTGAACAACTAGAGGAAGGTTGAATATATGGAGCATATGAACGTTGCTAACCCGTATTTTGGGGTTTTTGTTCTATTTGTACTCACGTTTGGGGCATTTTATGCCACTACAATTGCTGCGAGGTTTGTCAGTCGCGCCATAGCAGCAAAAGATACTGAAAAATTGAAACTTACGGTCTATGAATGTGGACCGGAAGTGACAAAACAGCCAAATAGAATTTCACCACAGTTTTATCTATTTGCGTTGCTGTTTTTACTTTTTGATGTAGAGATTGTCTTTATGTTCCCATGGGCTATTGACTTTAAGCTCTTAGGATGGTTTGGATTTGTTGAAATGATGTTATTTATTTTACTTTTAACAATCGGTTTCATTTACGCATGGAAAAAAGGAGCGCTTGAATGGCACAACATCAAGTAAATTATATGCAAGATGGCGGCTTACCGGTCGCTTTAACTTCAATCGACAAAGTTGTCAACTGGGGACGTTCCAATTCACTTTGGGCGCTCACCTATGGTTTGGCATGTTGTGGTATTGAGATGATGGCCTCTGGGGCATCACGTTACGATTTTGACCGTTTCGGTACGATCTTTCGTGCCTCTCCACGTCAAGCGGATATCATGATTGTTGCGGGAACCTTAACGAAAAAACATGCTGAGTTCATCAAGCGTCTTTATGATCAGATGACGGAACCTAAATGGGTTGTTTCCATGGGTTCTTGTGCTAACACCGGAGGTATGTTTAACACTTACGCTACGGTTCAAGGTGTTGATCGTGTGATTCCGGTAGATCTCTATCTGCCAGGCTGTGCACCACGTCCTGAGTCACTTCAGTATGCAGTGATGTTACTTCAGAAGAAGATTCGTTCTGAAAAAGCACTCAAAAATCAAAAACCAAAAAGGTTGATGTAATGAGAGCCTATACACCAAAAGATGATGTACAGAAAAAGTCGTACTATACTGATCGCTATTGGGTAGCACCTCAAGTAGCAAAGTCTGAAGTTGCTGATGATGAAGTCTTTGCAGCTGATCTCAAAGCCATTGCAAAAAAGACAAAAGTTTTAGATTCGTATATTCAAGTAGAGCAGATGGTGGTTTATATTAAGCCAGAAGATAATTTTGCAGTGCTTGAAATGCTTAGAGATGAGTGTGCTTATACACAACTTTCAGAGATGAGTGCTATTGACTGGGTAGCGGATCGTGGTGGATTTGAAATCTTTTATCAGATGTTAAGTATGAGTAAACGTAAACGTCTTCGTATCAAATGTTTTATTAAGGCTGATGAGGCGATAGAGAGTGTTGAAACGCTTTTCCGTAGTGCAGATTGGTCTGAACGTGAAATGTATGATATGTTTGGTATTAAAGTCAACAATCATCCATTTTTAAAGCGTATTTTAATGCCAGATGATTGGGAAGGTCATCCACTGCTCAAAACGTATCCACTACAGGGGGATGAATTTGCAGCATGGTATGAAGTTGACAAGATTTTTGGAAAAGAGGCACGCGATATTATCGGACCAGAAATCCGTGATACTGCCCGCGTAGATCGTTATGATACCGAACGTTTTGGGCGTTTAGGTCATGAGGTACCTAAAGGCACTGAATTTAATCCAGATCAAGAAAAAACACCATTAGCTTATCAAGAAGATGATGGTGTCTTCATGATTGAAGGTTTTGATGAAGATAAATCGCAAGTTATTCGCGATAGAAAAAGATAGGAGGCGGCATGCAACAGACAAACAGATTACGTCCGTTTTTTGAAAATATCACTTTTGATCGTGCAGATAATGAGTTAGTACTAAACTTTGGTCCTCAGCACCCATCAGCTCACGGTCAGTTACGTTTAATGCTACACCTACAACAAGAGCAGATTGTTAAGGCGCATCCCGATGTAGGTTACCTGCACCGTGGCATGGAAAAGATGGCTGAAAACATGATTTATAATGAGTTCATGCCGACAACCGATCGTATGGATTATATCGCGTCTAGCTCTAATAATTACGGCTTTGCTTTGGCAGTAGAAAAACTGATCGGTCTTGAAGTACCACGTCGTGC
>JAYEGP010000003.1:0-20843 GCA_034659135.1 Campylobacterota bacterium | reverse complement strand
AAAACATGATTTATAATGAGTTCATGCCGACAACCGATCGTATGGATTATATCGCGTCTAGCTCTAATAATTACGGCTTTGCTTTGGCAGTAGAAAAACTGATCGGTCTTGAAGTACCACGTCGTGCAAAAGTGATTCGTATGATGATCCTTGAAATTAACCGTTTGATGTCACACCTTTTCTGGTTGGCGACAACGGCTCTTGACATCGGGGCAATGACAGTATTTCTTTATGCCTTTCGTGAGCGTGAATACCTTATGGATATTATTGAAGATTATTGTGGTGCACGTTTGACACATGCTTCTATTCGTATCGGTGGGGTTCCTTTAGATGTTCAAGATGATTTTATCTATGATCTTAAAGTGTTCTTGGATAAATTACCTCAGAACATGAAAGATTATGAAGATCTTCTCGATACCAATCGTATCTGGTTAATGCGTATGGAGGATGTGGGTGTTATTTCAGAAGAAATGGCACTGTCTTGGGGCTGTACTGGTCCAATGCTTCGTGCTTCAGGTGTGGAGTGGGACATTCGTAAAGAAGAGCCGTATGAACTTTATGATGAAGTTGAGTTTAACATTCCTGTATCAGACAAGGGTGATAACTACGCGCGTTACAAGGTTTATATGGCTGAGATGCGTGAGTCTGCAAAAATTCTTTATCAGACGATAGAGATGTACGCAGAAACTGAGAAAAATAATCAGACCGAATTAATGGCACATGCGCCTCAGTATATTTCAGCACCAAAGCTTGATATCATGACGCAAAACTACTCGCTGATGCAACATTTTGTTCTCGTAACTCAAGGGATGCGTCCTCCAGTCGGTGAAGTCTATATTCCAACAGAGTCTCCAAAAGGAGAGCTGGGTTACTTCATCAATTCACAAGGTGGGCCGTATCCGTATCGTTTAAAACTACGTGCCCCATCATTCTGGCATACAGGAATCTTAACCGATCTCTTGCCAGGACACTATATTCCAGACGTCGTTTCGATTATTGGTACTACCAATATCGTATTCGGTGAAGTCGATCGTTAAGGAGATTGTATGAGACGTTATGATTTACGCCATTTACATGCGGACTTTGATGATCGCATGGTCGAAATTATGGACAAAGAGGCTCAAATAGCAGAAGTGATTATCTTCTTGTTTGAGATAGGTGACTTTTCAGGAGTTCAGCGTTCTGCTGATCTGATGAAAGAGAAAGGTTATACATTGATCAACTCATTAAAATTTAATGAAGCTGACTGGACCCTAGTGGTTAAGAAATAAGGACCTGATGTGAGTAAAGTCTATTTTTCTACATGGCGTGGCGAATCTATTAATAATATTAATAAGGCCGAAGACGCATGGGAAGAATCAGCATACAACTTACCTGAGCAGTACAACGAACATGCCAGTTCCAAAGCTTTCATAGGCTGGGATGGTGTCGCACTTTTTAATCCTGAAGTGGATGTGGTGCGTCTTGCTACGGAATATGCCGCGCAATATCAGGTCTATTCAGAAGCATGTGGTCGCTGTGCGCCAGGACGCTGGGGCGGTAGAATCTTGTATGACCTACTGGATAAAATTGCTCGTGGTGAAGGTAGTATCGCTGATATAGAACACCTAAAAGAGGTCTCCAAAACAATGCAGATGACGTCAAAATGTGAGATCGGTAAAACCGTTCCTACGCCATTATTAGATCTAATGGAACATTTTGAAGAGGATTTCCTTACATGTATTAATGATCAGAAGCCATCAAAACATTATGATGAAGAGGTCAATTACATCGCAAAAATAACTGCACCGTGTACGGATGCGTGTCCTGCGCATGTTGATATTCCTGCTTATATTGAGGGCGTACGTGATCTTAAGCTTGATGATTCAGTCGCCGCGACACGTCAAACGATGCCTCTTGCTCATACCTGTGGTCGTGTCTGTCCTCACCCCTGTGAAGATGAATGTCGTCGTACTAATCTCGATGAACCCATTGCCATTATGGAACTCAAGCGTATTGGTGCCGATTATGAAACAGATCACGGTTTTGGTTTTTTCCATCCTGCAAAGCAGAAAAAGCTTAATGGTAAGAGAGTTGCTGTAGTCGGTGCTGGACCTGCAGGTTTAACAACTGCCTATTATTTAGCACTTGAAGGTGTCGCTTGTGATGTTTTTGAAGAGCTTCCTGTTCTTGGTGGTGAAGTCACTGTTGGAGTTCCTGAATATCGTATGCCGTGGGGAAAATATCAAAAAGATATTGAAGCTGTTGGTGATCTTGAGGGTGTTAATTTTCTTCCAAATACAAAAGTAACAGAAGATATGATACGTCAGTTTGAGACCGATTATGATGCAACGATGATCGCTTCGGGTACGCGTATCTCAAAAAAAGTGCGCTGTGGTAATGAGCGTGAAGAGGTGACAGGGTACTGGGGTGCCATTGACTTCCTAGATCGTGTTAACCTTTACGAGAAATTTGGTCATACTTTGACGCCAGAGCAGAAAGAAGAGTATGCTATTGATGCAGATTTTGTTGACCTAACCGGCAAAACAGTGGTCTGTGTTGGGGGTGGATTTACTTCAATGGATGTTGTTCGTTGTTCTATCCGTGCAGGAGCTGAGCGTGTTGTTATGATCTATCGTCGTGATGAGAAGACCATTATTCGTAATACCACCTATGAAGAGTATCATGAAGCGGTAGAAGAGGGTGTTGAGTTTATTTTTCACTCTGCGATTAATGAGATGATCGATGAAGATGATGTGCTTAAAAAATTGGTTGTTGATAAGTTTGAGCTGGTTCCTGATCCCAATGGTGGGCGTGCTCAGCTTGTTAAAATTGAAGGGGCTTCCTTTGATATTGAAGCGGATTATCTAATCCCGGCAGTATCGCAAAGTGCTGATCTTGATTTTATTCCTAAAGATTGGGAACTTGATATGACCTCATGGGCTACGATCAAGACCAATGGTAAAGACTATATGACATCACGTCAAGGTATTTTTGCCTCAGGTGACTGTGAATATGGTCCGATGACTATTGTCAATGCGGTCGGCCAAGCGAAACGCGCGGCATCAGTCATGTCTCGTTATGTTCATACTGGTGAGATTACTCTAAGTAATGATGAGATTATGGAAGATCATCTTCGTAAAATGCGTGTTTATGACAAAAAAGAGAAAGTCACAGGGTGGATGCCAGGTATTCCACGTCAACAGAGTGAAGTTGTTGATGTTGATTTACGTAAAGACAATAATGTCGAAGTCAACTTTGGTTTCACTCAAGAACAAGCAATTTCAGAGGCCGAGCGATGTATGCGTTGTTATTACATAGCTATGGTTGCTCACTAGGAGGATTGGATGAGTATTAATTTTACAATAGATGGCCAATCTGTAACAGCAGAGCGTGGAGAATCAATTTTAGAAGTGGCACGTCGTGAAGGGATTTATATTCCGACCATGTGTTATCTTGCTAAAACAACACCCAATGCATCATGTCGTATGTGTGTGGTTGAAGTTGAGGGTGTTGATGGTTTTATATTAAGCTGTAATACGCCACCAACTGAAGGTGCAGCTATTAGTACAAATTCGGGTGAACTCTTTAGCGAACGTCAAAACATTATGAAACTCTATAATGTCAATCATCCACTTCAATGTGGTGTTTGTGATAAGAGTGGAGAGTGTGATCTTCAAAATAAGACACTCGAATACGAAGTCTCTGAACAGACTTTTGCGACGAAAGAGCACAAACGTAAAGAGAAGAAGTGGGGCGTTCTTAGTTATGATCCTTACCTCTGTATTATGTGTGAAAAGTGTACGGCTGTTTGTAATCAAGTCGTCGGTTCAGAAGCACTTTATATTAAGCCAGGGGGCTATAAGTCAGAGATTGACAATCACTACTCTCAGTGTATTCAGTGTGGTGAGTGTATCTCTGTCTGTCCTGTTGGGGCGATGGCTAGTACCGATTTCGAATACACAGCTAATGCATGGGAACTTTCTAAGATTCCTTCTGCATGTGCTCACTGTAGTAGTGCTTGTGCGCTTGAATATGAAGTTAAAGAGATCGGAATCGACTCAAGATCTGGTGATAAAGAGATTTATCGTGTCACGAATGAAGCCGACCATGATTCACTTTGTGGTGCGGGACGCTTTGCTTATGATTATGAGAACCGTGTTACATGTAAGGATGAAAAAGCATTTAATCGTGCCTTAAAAGCCTTTGAATCTGCAAAAAGTATTCATTTTACTTCGATGATTAGTAATGAAGAAGCGTATCTACTTCAATCACTCAAAGAGAAGCACGGTTATAAACTTATCAATGCTGAAGCCAAAGCGTATCAAGCTTTTATGAAAGCGTATACCTCAGTCAGTGGACAGAAGCTCTACAGCGCATCTCTTGAAAGTATTCGTAAAAGTGATTATGCTATTAGTATTGGTTGTGCCATCTCTAATGATAATCCAATGATCCGTTTTGCACTCTCGCAAGCCGTCAATAATAATCGTGCCTATGTGAGTGCGATGCATCCGATTGAAGATGAATCTATTCGAAATATTGTGAGTCAATATGTAAAATATGAAGTGGGTTCTGAAGAGGGTCTTATGGCACTCTTGTGTCAAGAGTTCTTGTCAGAAGATCATCGTGATGATTTTAGTGAATTTCTTAAAACATTAGATAATGGCTATATCTGTGGTGAAAGCAGTGTTGGTGAAGAAGAGTTTGAAAAACTTGTTCGATATAAAAAGCGTAAAAAGGCTTCAGTGCTTATTTTAGGTGCGGATCTATTTTCGCATCCAGAAGCTGAAAATATTGCTAAGATGGCAGGATTATTAGAGCGTTATAGTGACTTTGATGTCATGATTGCTCCAAGTAATACTAATACTTTAGGTGTCAGCTTAATCTGTGATCTTGATGATGAATCACTTGCGCCAAGTATCGGTTATAACGCCCAAGCTGATTTTGTCATGAGTGCACTTGGTAATGGTGATATTGATATGCCAGCGATGAATCAGCAAGAAGGGACCTTGACCTCTATCAATCAAGAAGTCGTTGCATTGAATGCTGGAGTTCCTTATCATGGCTATGAACTTAGTGATATTGCCAATGCCTTAGGTGTTACATGTAAGCATGTGATTGACTTTACATGTAAGCTTCCAACGAACAAAGGTTTTGAAGCCATTGCCTTTGATGACTTAGAAAACTACTATCATAACGATGGAAGACAGGTGCGCGGATATAAGCTTAAAAGCCGTAGAATCAAAGCAAGTGGATCACCTCATGCAATAGCAGAGATTAAAGAGTTCAATGGCAGCGTTATCTATGCGGTAAATCCAATATCTCAATTTAATCCTTTTACTGATAAAGCGCATCAAATTGTTGATAAGGCGGTGCTTATAGGTTCGCAGCAATTTGCCGATGCTGCAAAAATCAAAGGAGGAAGCGAAGTGAACTTCACACTCAATGGAGTAAGCATAACACGTAAGTTTCAGATAAGCCATAAGCTAAAAGGAACGGTAGCGCTCAATCCAACTTTTGATACCATGCAAAGTAGCGCGCAGTATCGATATAATCAAGTTAAATTAGAGAGGGTCTAATGGAAAATACTATTACTATAACCATAGACGGAAAGGAGATTCAGACGCAAGAGGGCGAGTTTATACTCAATGCTGCTCGTGCGAATGATATTTTTATTCCGGCTATCTGTTATTTGACACGTTGTAGTCCAACATTGGCGTGTCGTATCTGTCTTGTTGAAGCGGATGGTAAGCAGGTATATGCCTGTAATGCTAAAGCTAAAGATGGGATGAGTATTACTACAACAACTGAAAATATTGAAACTGAAAAACGTGCGATTATGGAAGTTTACGATGTGAACCATCCACTTGAGTGTGGTGTCTGTGATCAATCGGGTGAGTGTGAGTTACAAAATTATACACTTGAAATGGGTGTTGACTCACAAAACTATGCCATCAAAGATACCCATAAACCATCACAAGATTGGGGTCTTATCCATTATGATCCGGCTTTGTGTATTGTATGTGAACGCTGTACAACAGTCTGTAAAGATATGATTGGTGATGCAGCAATTAAAACCGTTGCCCGTAATGGTGATGCTCTTAATGCAGATTATAAAGCAGAAATGCCTAAAGATGCTTATTCTATGTGGAATAAGCTCAATAAGTCACTTATTGGTCCTTCGGATGGAAGTGATACTTTAGATTGTACAGATTGTGGTGAGTGTACTTCAGTCTGTCCTGTTGGTGCTTTGGTCTCCTCAGATTTTCAATATAGCACAAACGCATGGGAACTCAAACAGATTCCTGCGACCTGTGCTCACTGTAGTGCGGGATGTCAATTAAACTATGATGTGAAACACACCGATATTGAAAATAGCGATGAGAAGATCTACCGTGTTAAAAATGAGTGGAACTATGTATCATTGTGTGGATCAGGTCGTTATGGGTATGATTTTCAAAATGCAGACGTCACAAAAAATGCCTTAGCATTTAATGCAGCACTTACAGCATTTGAAAAAGCAGACACGATTGCATTTACATCGAGTATCACTAATGAAGAAGCGTATATATTACGTAGACTTAAAGAAGAACGTGGTTATAAGCTTATCAACAATGAAGCTAAAGTTTTTAAAACATTCTTAGATGATTACTCAAAAATTAGTGGACAACAAGTGTATGGTGCTGATCTTAAAAGGGTTCATGCCTCTGATTTTGTTGTCTCTATCGGTTCCGCTTTAAAAACCGATAATCCTAATGCTCGTTTTGCTTTCAATAACGCAATGACAATGAATAAAGGTGCAGGACTTTACTTCCACCCGATTCAAGATCCCGTTATTAATAGCATGAGTAAAAATATGATGAGTATCAATCACGCCCCACTGCAAGAAGAAGCAGCTCTGTATCTGATGCTTGATCTTTTTGGAGATCGTGAAACACTTCCTGAAGATATTTCAAAATATCTTGAGTCATTTCATTCGACGAAGAGAGTAACTGTTGAAGAGACGATTAAAGAAGCCGTGATTGAAAAAGTCATGGTTAAGAAAGTGAATGAAGAGACGGGTGAAGAGGAAGAGGTCGAAGAAGAGAAGAAAAAAATGGTTCCTAAAAAAGTCTCAAAAGAAGTTGAAGTTGATGACAACGCGCTTCTATCGCTTTTGGGTGCACCAGATAACTTCACTCAAAACCTTGAGAAATTTCTCAAGAAAAAAGAGAAATTCTCATTAATGGTGGGACCGGATCTTTATACACATCCTAATGCTAAAAACTTAGCACGCCTTGTTGCTCTTGTTGAAAAATATACAGCATTTGAACTTGTTATGATTCCTTCATTGGCAAACACCTTAGGTGTAAGTTTAATTTGTGATCTTGATGACGAAGCGGGTGAGTTTACAGTTGGTTATAACACCAAAGGTGACTATACCTTGTCAGCTTTAGGTGATGGTGATCTTGATATGCCTGCTCTTAATCAACAAGAAGGCACACTCACTAGTATTAATAAGCGTGTTAACCCTACCAATGTAGCTATTGGCTATGGGGGTTATGTACTTAATGATCTTGCCAATGCCTTAGGTCTTAGCGCAACGCATACTATTGAGTATACGAAAGAGCTAGGAAACCTAAAAGGATTTGAAACCAACTCTTTTGATGATCTTCCAAATCACTATACCAACAGTGGTGAAGAAGTTCGCGGTTATCTGCTTAAACGCATTGGTGTTAGACGTGGAAACAGTGAATCGGTTCAAGAGTTAGCCGAAGATAAGCTTGAAAATGAGCTTGTCTATCTTGCAAATCCTGTTCTGCAATTCACAGCATTTACTAATGCTAGCCATCAGTTAGAGACCGAAGGTGGACTCTACGGTAGTGAAGCATTTATGAGTAAATATGAGTTAAATGTTGGCGATAAGGTAAGTGTTACTACACCTAAAGGTGAAATGACAGTTAGCATGATACATGATAATAAAATCGATGGTGAGATTGCATATCTTCCAACTTTCGATGTAAATCTCAACTCTGAGGCGCTCTTTGACGGCTACCGTTTTAGCAGTGCTTCATTTAAAAAGGTGTAATAGATGGATATAGCATTTCTCATTGAGACGATTGTTAAAATCGTTGTTATTTTATTGGTTTTCTCCGCGCTAGCAGGTTTTGGTACCTACTTCGAGCGTAAAGTCTTGGCATTTATGCAAAGACGTTTGGGGCCAATGCATGTTGGTCCTTATGGACTGTTACAGATTGCAGCCGATGGTATCAAACTTTTTACTAAAGAAGATATTGTCCCACAAAATGTAGTGGCTCCAATCTTTAAGATCGCTCCTGTCATTACAGCAGCTACTGCATTTATGGCTGCAGCTGCCATTCCATTTATGCCATCTTTTACCATTTTTGGCTACACGGTTCATCCTATTGTTGCCGATATCAATATTGGTATTTTATACATTCTTGGTGTGATGGGTGCAGGACTTTATGGTCCTTTACTTGGTGGTTTGGCTTCAGCAAATAAATGGTCTTTAATCTCTACTGCACGTGCAGCAGCAATCTTTATTTCGTATGAGGTCATTACTGGCTTGTCACTTTTGGCTCCATTAATGATGGTAGGTTCGCTTTCACTGATTGACTTTAATGAGTATCAATCAGCGGGTATTGGTAGTTGGATTATCTGGTCACAACCTGTTGCTTTTGTTCTTTTTGTCATTGCTGCTTTTGCTGAAACGGGTCGTACACCATTTCACTTAGTAGCGAATGATCATGAGATTATTGATGGATTTGGTACAGAGTATTCAGGTATGCGTTGGGGGCTTTTCTTTATTGGTGAATACGCGAATATGTTCTTTATCTCATTTGTAATCGCGATTCTTTTCTTAGGTGGTTATGGTGATGGAAGTGGATGGGGAGCTTTAGCTTTATTAGCAAAAGTATCATTTATCTTCTTCTTTTTCTTGTGGACCCGTGCCGCATGGCCAGATGTACGTCCGGATCAACTGATGTGGTTGTGTTGGAAAGTTCTTATGCCGATAGCCGTAATTAATATAGTAATTACTGGCATCGTGATGATGTTTTAAGGGGTGATGATGAGTTTAGAACAATTTCAAGATAGAAATGTCGCAGAACAGAACTACTTTCATGTAGATATCGCTGATTACCCGACAACAGGATGGGGAAAATTTAAACGTGCGGCAAGTCGTACGTTTAGAGGTGAACTCTTCGTTGGTCTGTGGGTAGTTTTCCGCGAGATGGTTAAATTTGATATTCACACGGTGCAATATCCAAAAGAGAAGCTTCCTGTGGGTCCACGTTACAGAGCGGTTCATGAGATGCAGCGTCTTTTTGAATCGGGTACGGAACGTTGTATCGGTTGTGGTTTATGTGAAAAGATCTGTATCTCTGACTGTATTCGTATGGAGACAAAGTTAGATGAAAATAGTCGCAAGTTAGTCACTGACTATACTATTAACCTTGGGCGCTGTATATTCTGTGGTTACTGTGCTGAAGTGTGTCCAGAATTGGCAATTGTACATGGACCACGCTATGAAAATGCATCCGAGCAACGTGCGCATTATGTAGATTATGCAGATATGTTGACGCCACTTGATATGGCAATTTCAGGTAAACAAAAAGAGTTTGACGGCTTTGGTGCTGTTACACCTCACGAAGACGAGCGCGTTAAAACAACGCCGCTTGCATATTAAGGAGTAGTGATGTTTGAAGCGATAGCATTTTATCTCTTTTCATTTTTAACCATAGTGATGTTTGGTATTACAGTATTTACTAAGCAGGCTCTATACGCCCTAACGGCTTTAGCTGCAGGTATGATCTTCATCTCTGCATTTTATTTTCTACTGGGAGCAGACTTTCTTGGTGCAGTACAGATTGTTGTGTATACAGGTGCTGTTATGGCACTCTATGCTTTTGGTATGATGTTCTTTGATACGACACGTAATGTTACTGAACATACGAAATCACCTCAAGTCGTATTTTTACTTGGCGGTATGGCGGCCTTACTTATTGTTATTATCTTTGCTGCTCCAATTGTCTCTGAAAATATTACAGCGCTTTATCCTGTTCAAGAAGGTGTGGGAAATTCTCAAGCTGTAGGTATGGTTCTTTTTACAAAGTACCTTGTTCCTTTTGAAGTTGCTGCGGTGATGTTACTTGTGGCAATGATTGCAGGAATTGTCTTGGCAGGTAAAAAGATGGATCACTCTCTTACACTAATGGAAGATGAAGCGTCAGAGCTTGCTGAAGAATCTAAAGAAAAGGCGGTATCATAATGGAAATAACTCTTTCACATTATCTTATATTGTCAACGATCCTATTTGGAATAGGTTTAGTTGGTGTTATGAAACGTACAAATCTGTTAATGCTATTTTTTGCTACAGAGATTTTACTCAATGCAGTGAACATAGGTTTTGCCGCAATCTCACGTTACTATGGCGATTTAACAGGTCAAATGTTTGCATTTTTTGTTATCGCTATTGCAGCGTCTGAAGTTGCAGTAGGATTGGGTCTACTCATCGTTTGGTTTAAACGTAGCGGTGGTATTGATCTGACTTCAATGACATCGATGAAAGGATAAGCGAATGGAATTTTATTTATATTTAGCGCTTTTCTCACCTTTAGTTGGTTCGCTTATTGCGGCACTATTTGGTGCTCAGCCTAAAACACTTTTTACAGGATTGATTACATCAGCTCTGCTTTTCACATCTTTTGTAGCGAGTACTATTTTATTAGTACATATTTTAGGTGGCGGTGAGCCGGTTCATGTAGAGATGATGACATGGATGGCAACGGGTGATCTGTATATTCCATTCGGATTTATAGTTGATCAGGTCTCTGTTACGATGATGATGGTGGTTACGGTAGTATCTACTGTTGTGCATGTATACTCTATTGGGTATATGGATCATGACAAAGGCTTTAACCGTTTCTTCTCATGGCTTTCAGCTTTCGTTTTCTCAATGATGGTGCTTGTTATGAGTGATAACTTTGCTGGCCTCTTTATAGGTTGGGAAGGTGTTGGTCTGTGTTCATGGGGACTTATCGGATTCTGGTATCACAAAGAATCAGCAACATGGGCAGCGAATGAAGCCTTCATTATGAACCGTATCGCTGACCTTGCTATGTTAATCGGTATGTTTTTAATTTATTGGAATACCGGTTCATTACAGTATGACATCGCGTTTGCAGAATTTGCATTCTTAGATAATTCTACGCTTGTCATGATTGGTATCTTCTTGTTTGTTGGAGCAATGGGTAAATCAGCTCAGTTTCCACTACATACATGGCTTGCTGACGCAATGGAAGGTCCCACTCCAGTTTCTGCATTAATTCATGCGGCAACAATGGTTACGGCTGGGGTTTATCTTGTTGTACGTGCTAATCCACTCTATGACTTGATTCCTGATGTGGGTTACTTTATTGCTAGCCTTGGTGCATTTGTAGCGATATTTGCTGCATCTATGGCACTGGTCAATCGTGACATGAAGCGTATCATTGCATACTCAACACTCTCTCAACTTGGATATATGTTTGTAGCAGCTGGTTTAGGTGCGTATTGGGTGGCACTATTTCACTTGATGGCACACGCATTTTTTAAAGCACTACTTTTCTTAGGTGCAGGTAATGTCATGCACGCGATGCATGATGAACTCGATCCCTTTAAGATGGGTGGATTAAAAAAACCGATGAAATGGACATGGATCCTAATGACATTGGCTTCAGTAGCACTTGCTGGTATCTGGCCATTAGCAGGTTTCTTCTCAAAAGATCTGATTTTAGAGGTTGCTTTTATTGAGAATCATTACATCCTTTACACCGTTTTATTAATAACTGCGATGTTGACGGCATTTTATTCGTTCCGTCTTATTGCATTGATCTTCCATGGTGAAGAACGTTATAAAGAAGATGGGGTTCATCCACATGAAGCTTATACGTATATGCTTATTGCTATGAGTCCTTTAGCGATTTTAGCTGTTGTAGCCGGTTTCTTATTTAAAGGCTCCTACGTTGCTATGGTAACAACCTTGCTTCCAGCGACAGAG
Organism: Campylobacterota bacterium; assembly: GCA_034659135.1. Lineage (GTDB taxonomy): Bacteria > Campylobacterota > Campylobacteria > Campylobacterales > Sulfurimonadaceae > S010-53. The sequence continues at coordinate 8,824 of JAYEGP010000003.1, read as the reverse complement.
TATCATATTGATTCGCCGATTGTTTTTTGGACGATGACTATTGGTACACAACTCTTAGTTGGTGCTGCAATCGCTTATGCTTACAAAAAATATCAAGTGGCTAAGATCGATAAGAAATTTGAAGAGCGTCCATGTTATAAGATCCTTTTCAACCAGTACTACATTCCATATATTTATGAAGAGTATATCTCTAAGCCGTATCGCGAACTTTCAACAGTAGCGTGGAAACAGCTAGATATGAAAATTGTAGATGCGACTGTGGATATGATTGCAGGTGTATTTTACAAAACAGGTGAGGCAACTCACACTATGCAAGATGGTAATCTATCAACGATGCTTCGTTGGATGGTAGCAGGTACAGCCTTGTTACTAGTGTTAGCAGTAGCATTTACTATTGGCTACTCAGTGTTAGTCGGTTAAGGAGAGAATGGTGTTAGATAATATATTAACCATATTAATATTCTTCCCAGCATTGGCTGCAATGCTAGGATTTGTTGTAGATAAAGGTAGTATCCGTGCTTTTGGTATCACGGTGGCTACAGTTGAGTTTGTTCTCTCATTAGTCTTGTGGTATGCCTATGATCCAAGTGTTGTTGGTATGCAATTTATGGAGTCAGTTCCACTTATTCCAGCCTTTGGTATTAGTTACCTTTTAGGAATCGATGGTATCTCTCTCTTTATTATTGTGTTAGCAACATTTTTTACGATGATTGGTATTGCCTCTTTAGGTGAGATCAAAAATATTAAAAACATGATTATTACACTGCTTGTTTTAGAGATGACAATGATCGGTGTTTTTGCTGCGCTAGATGCGATTATTTTCTATCTCTTTTGGGAACTTTCTCTTGTACCGATGTTATATATTATTGGTGCATGGGGTGGACCAAAGCGTATCTACGCATCTGTCAAGTTTTTCTTATATACCTTTACGGGTTCACTAGTTATGCTTGTTGGTATGCTGTTTATGGCGTACTTTTATTATCAAGCAACAGGAGCATGGAGTTTCTCAATCTTAGAGTGGTACCGTTTAGTTCTTCCTGAGAATTTACAACTGTGGCTCTTTGCTGCATTCTTTATGGGATTTGCAATCAAGGTTCCAATGTTTCCATTTCACACGTGGCTGCCATATGCTCACGGGCAAGCACCAACAATAGGTTCGGTAATACTAGCGGCTATCTTGCTTAAAATGGGTACGTATGCATTTGTACGTTTCTCACTGCCGATGTTCCCGGATGCATCAGTATTTTTCATGATGCCAATTGCTGTTATCGCGATTATTATGATTATCTATACGGCTATGGTGGCTTACGCACAAGAGGATATTAAACAGGTTGTTGCGTATAGTTCCGTTTCACACATGGGTGTTATTATTTTAGGTACCTTTGCATTAAATGTTGAGGGTATTACCGGTTCTGTCTTTTTGATGATTGCGCATGGGGTTGTCTCAGGAGCACTCTTCTTCCTTGTTGGAGTTATCTATGACCGACGTCACACGAAGATGATGAGCGAATTTGGTGGATTGGCAAAAGTGATGCCTCGCTATGCTACTATCTTTGGAATCATGATGATGGCTTCGGTAGGCTTACCGCTTACAATCAACTTTGTTGGGGAGTTCTTAAGTCTTTTAGGTTTCTATAAACAGTCACATATCTTGACACTACTTGCTGGTGTTGCGATTATTGTAGGGGCGATTTATATGCTTGCAGCATATAAAAAAGCTTTCTTTGGTGAGGTGACCAATAAAGCGAATGAGAATCTTCCTGATGTTAATAAACGCGAACTTTTTGCACTGGTTCCTTTAGTTATTATCACCATTTGGTTAGGTGTTTATCCTAAACCAGTTTTAGAGCCAATCAATAACAGTGTTGAAGCGGTTGTCTCTTTGATGCACGAAAAAGCGATTACGGAAGAAGCTAAAAAGCGTATTCCAAATCCTATGGCGCAAGTTAATACAACAAATGGGGGGACACACTAATGTTAGAACCAATTAATATTTCAATAGAGTCACTGAATCTTGTCACCTTAGCGCCAATGATAATTGCTATTGTTGGTGCTTTGACAATCTTGATCGTTGATTTGATAAAAGGTGAAATGCATAAATCACTTTATGTGATGATTTCAGTTTTATTTTTACTTTTAGATTTAGGTGCACTTTTAAATTTTGTTGACTTTTTTAGTACTAATGGAACGATGCTTGGCTTTTTTGATGTGATGTTAATTGATGGTTTAGCTATCCTTTCACAGCTTATTATTGTCATTGCATCCATACTATTTATTCCATTATCATTAACGTCTAAGCGTTTCCATGAGTATAATTATCCAGAGTATTATGCACTTTTCTTGTTCATGATTGCTGGATTCCAGTTCATGGTAGCCTCAGATAACTTGATCTTAATCTTTGTTGGTCTAGAGACCGCTTCATTAGCACTTTATGCATTAATTGCAATGCATAACCGTGGAAAATCTTTTGAAGCAGCGGTTAAATACTTTACTATGGGTGCTTTAGCGGCAGGTTTCTACTCATTTGGTGCGATGATTTTCTATGCACTCAGTGGTTCTGTAGAGATCAATCAGATCGCGGCTGTATTAGCTGCAGATGGCTATAGTAATATCGGCTATGTTTTAGTGGCTGTTGTCTTTATGCTTGCATCATTTGGATTTAAACTTTCACTTGTTCCATTTCATACGTGGACACCAGATGTTTATGAAGGCTCAAACGCTGCATTAGCAGGTTACATGTCAATTGTTCCAAAGATTGCAGCCTTTGTTGTCGCCATGCGTCTTTTTGAATTTCTAATTCATAGTGGTGTTGTCTGGTTAGAGATTGTTCTTTATGCTGCAGTAGTGATTACCATGACCGCAGCAAATATCTGGGCACTTGTACAAAAAGATGTGAAACGTATGTTGGCCTACAGCTCAATTTCTCACGCTGGTTTTGCTATGGCAGCAATTTTAATTGGAACCACTCAGGCAAACTCGGCACTTTTTATGTATTGGATTCTATTTGTATTCACTAACCTTGGTGCCTTTGCTATGCTATGGGTTGGTCGTCAAAAAATATTGCCTGCAGGGCAGAGTTCAGATCACCCTTATGAGAAATTTTCAGGTATGATTCAAACCATGCCTGTTGCAGCAGTCATGATGGCGCTCTTTATGCTTTCACTTGCGGGTATTCCACCTTTAGGACTTTTCTGGGGTAAACTCTATTTAATTGGATCTGCAGTGAGTGGTGGTTATCCTGTCTTGGCATTGATCATGGCACTTAACTCTGCTATTGCAGGTTATTACTATGTTAAACTTATTGTTTACATGTTTATGAAAGAACCTCTTCAGAGTACGGAGTCAAACTTCACTATGTCTAACGCATCTCTTCCATTAAAAAGTATCATCGGTTTTGCTGCTTTTGTTACGATTTTTAGTGTGATTGCAATCAACCCATTAATGGAATTTATCACAGCAATGGTATATAATAGCGGCTATTAAGCTTTACATGTAAGAAGGAGAACCTGTTGCAGTTTTGGTTATCACTCCTTCTTCTTTCTACAACACTCTACTCTCTTGAACTTAGTGTTCAGACAGGGAGAGAAAATCAAGATGAGTTTTCTATTCTTCACCTAAAAGACAGTGAACGTTTTTTATGTGAAGCAGAAAAAGATGACTTTGATCTCATTACGGGTGTCATCTGTGCCTTCAATAAACGTCCCATACAAACTTTTTCCAACCTTGAAAACAACTTCTTTTCCGTAAGCTCAAAGGTGCAAAAAGATACTTTTTTTGTGATTATTAAGCCACGTAAAAAAATGCTTTTAAAAGCGATACATTACGATTTACTTTATGATAATGAGATTTTTCAAGTTAAAGATAACTACGCATCGCATTGGAATATAATAGGATACAAAGAAGAGCCACCATTTATGCAGAAGGAAAAAAGAAAAAATACACAGATTAACTTTCCTGTACCTTTTGCTAAAAGTGAATATCCGTATGTTGGGGGTTTAGATATATTAGGAAATCCTATTCATATGACACGGGTAAAAGATGTTTCTGATTATCTAAAAATAAAACAGAATTTTAAAGAAAAACGTTATGATCAGGTTCTTGCCATGATAGATGAAGTTTTAGAAGAGTTCCCTGATACTATTTTTAAAAGCGAACTGATGCTATATCAGATTCGTAGTTATCATGAAAAAGGTGAAGCTGAACCATTGATTAGTGTTGCAAAGCAGTTTATACGTGCCTACTCATCTGATATAAATATGGCAGAAGTTTTAGCTGATACTGCAAATGCATATTCTAAGATTGCTCTGTATACAGATGCTGATTATTTCTTTGATCGCCTTTTTGATGAGCACAAAGAGAGTCCTTTTCATGATTTAGGTTTGATTTATAAAGCGCAACAGCTTCAAAGTGCTGGTAATAATAAAAAAGCTTTGGGTTATTATGAACGGGCTTTAAGACATTCAGCTGATCGTGACATAGCAGCATTAGCAGCGTATCAGATCATATTACTTGATCTTGAATATGGTCGTGCAAAACAAGCTACGAAAAATGTGAAAATGATCCTAGATGGTCATCGCAGTTATTTTGCTTCACGCCAGTTAGAATCTATTGAAATGGCAATGAAATTTTCATCGTATGATGATTACCAAACTGCTGCAGATATTGCAGGTGCAGTCTTAGAAAAGATGGATAGAAGTGATGATGAATATGAGACTTTATTGAAAAATAGAGCAGTCTGGCTTTCTGATACTAAGCATAAAGAAGAGGCTTTAGAACTCTTTAATGCCTACCTTGAGCGTTATAAATACGGTGAATATGTAGAAGAGATAAAACGTAGAAAAGATGCGCTCTTTTTTGATGTATCTGACGATAATACCACTCAAAAGCTTGAACACTTTTCTCTCTTAATGAATAAATATGCAGGCGACACCATAGCGCAGCGGGCACTGTATGAGAAAGCAAAACTTCTTTATGAAGTGCATAAGTATCAAGAAGTTCTCGATCTTCAAGATGATCTTGCTATATTAGATCCAGCACTGTATGAAGAGAGTGAAAGTCTCATTGAAAATTCCGCACTGGCTCTGATTCAAGACTTCTTGCGAAATAAAGCCTGTATTAATGTTGTAAATTTGTCTAAAAATTATGATATTAATCTCTCGATGGAGTGGGATGATGAACTGTATGAGTGCTATATCAGTGCTGGAAATTATGACAAAGCTAAAGATATTGCTCAGTCACACATTAAGTCAAAAAATTATCAAGAGCGAATATCATGGTTAGAACGCTATACCAAGATTGATTTTGCTTTGGGCAACTATACCGAAGTAGTAGATGCGGCTAAAGAGCTCATTGCACTGCGAAGTGATGAAAGCAAAAATATAGAGACCTATCGACTTCTTTTTGATGCCTCACAGCGTTTAGGTGAATTTGATACCATCTTGCAAAGCATTCAAAAAATCGAGGCTTTAGTCGGCCTAAATTATGATGATATAGAGCGTTATACACAGATGGTGACATTGGCTAAAAATTCAAAAGATGATGTGATGCTTAGAAGTTACGCAAGTAAGGTCATGAAGCTTCAAGAAAAAGCTAAAAGTTATACACAATCACCCTATATTGAATTTACATTAACACAAGCATTCTTAGGAAATTCAAAAGATGAAGAAGCCTTGAAAATTTTACAATCACTTGATGAGCGTAATCTAACTAAAGGCAAACGTTCTCGTCAAAAATATTTAATGGGTACCTTGTATCAAAAAGTAGATCAGCTAGAAAAAAGTAAAAAAGCTTATGAAGAGAGTATCGCTGTTGATGCTAACTCTTCTTGGGCTAATTTGGCAAAAGATGCTTTAAAACTTTTACCTTAAAGAGGAACTCGCAACATTGTAAAGCTTTTCTCGCTTTACATGTAAGATATTTTCGAATTGATTGTTATTAAAGGTCTGCTGGCGTTTTGCTAGTTGTGCGGTATGGGTGATGATGTTTTCTAGCATCTCTTCTTTACATGTAAGTCCGTCAAGATACTCTAATACCTCTATAATTCCAATGGCTTTCATACTGTTTGGGCTTCTCCCATAGACCTTTTCGAGCATACTGACCTCGTCAATCAAACCTGTCTCAAGCATCTTCTTTGTACGCAAGCTTATACGTTCACGCAAAACTTCACGTTCAACATCGATATTAAAAATATCTAGCTTTGAAATAGTAGCTTGTGGAGGGTTCTGCTCAAACCATTTTGAAGGCAAGGTCTCTGTCTCTAAATAGAGGTGCAACATCTTTTCTATACGATAGCTGTCTTGAGGTTGTATCTGCATCATATACGCTTTATCAAGGGTATAGAGTAGATCATAAGCCTCAGAGAGATTACAGAGTATTCCTTTTGCAGTTCGCTTGGTCTCATCACTGATCTTAGGAATCTGTGAGAGCCCACTTAGAAGAGATTTAAGATAAAAGCTACTCCCTCCAACGATGATTAAGTTTCTATTTTCAGACTCTGTTTGAGCCTTACATGTAAGATAAAGATCGATAAAGGTTGCGACACTAAAGGTCTCATTGGGGTAAAGCTCATTGATCCCAAAATGCTTTACATGTAAGAGTTCTTCTTGTGAGGGTTTAGCCGAAGCGATATCGATCTCTTTGTAGATACTTAGAGAATCGATTGATAAGATATTGGCATTGAAGCTATCTGCGAGTTCTAAGGCAACATCACTTTTACCTGAGGCAGTGGGTCCAATAATCGCAATCTCTTTCATGATGTGATTATACTAAGTTATACTTATTTTGGATAAAATAACACCATCAAGCTCCAAGGGCAGTTAGTGAACCGTTTTTTTTCCAAACTACAAGCATTTAATGAACTGATAATGTTTCAACACTCTATCTTTTCACTCCCTTTTATTTTTATCGCTATGCTTGTCTCTGCTGATGGTTGGTTTGGTTGGGAACTGTTTGGTTTGGGACTTTTAGCTGCCATCACTGCAAGAAACTTTGCAATGGGACTAAACCGTTATGCCGATATTGATATCGATGCGAAAAATCCACGAACCCAAAACCGGCCTAATGTCGATGGACGTTTGAGTAAAAATAGTATTCTCTTTTTTACTATTGCTAATGCTATCGGTTTTATTGTTGTGGCATATTTTGTCAATATGTTGGCACTTTGGTTAAGCCTTCCTATTCTTTTTGTATTGGGAAGTTACTCTTACTTTAAGCGCTTTAGCGAGCTGGCTCATTTGATTTTGGGAGTCTCTTTGGGTTTAGCGCCTATTGCCGGAGTTGTGGCCGTGGAAGCAGCGATTCCAATGTGGTCAGTTTTATTAGGTTTGGGGGTGATGTTTTGGGTAGCAGGCTTTGATCTGCTCTATTCCCTTCAAGACATGGATTTTGACAAAGAGAGTGGACTTTTTTCCATTCCTTCACGATATGGAGCCCAAGCGACACTTTTTATTGCAGCGCTTTTTCATCTTATCGCTGTTCTATTTTGGATCTTTTTTACGTGGGATGCGAGTTTAGGTCTTTTTGCTTGGCTGGCCATTGTGTTTTCAGCGATAATGCTGAGTTATGAGCATAAACTCGTACGTAGAGATTTTACAAAAATAGATCGTGCTTTTTTTACGATTAACGGATATTTAGGTATTGTTTTCTTAGTATTGATTATTTGTGATCGGAGTTTTACATGAGTATCCGTCTTATTGCTGCCCCGATAGCGATTTCATTTGATCTCTTAGGTCATGAGAAAGAACGCTATGAACGTGAATACCATCAACTCAGTGAAGCAGATGATGATCCTATCAGTCAGTGGCTAAAGATGGCAAAAGCACGAGGAGAGACGGCCGAGAGTGATCCTGTGATGCTAAAACTTATGGTGGAACTCCATCGTAAGATTGATAATCTTGAACAGCTGATAAAAAATGAAAAACCAAAACGCCTAGAACTCTCAACGCATGAGATGATAGAGAGTGTTGGATTTGAAAACTTTAAACTTAAACATCCAACATTTGAAACGGGACAAACGTATTATGGTCGTATCGAGATGCCGGTGCATCCAAAACGTGATGTCGGTATCTTTTTTAAAGCAGAAGATCAACATTTAGCTAAGATAATAAAAATGCATGATCGTGATATCAAAGAGTGGGGTGCTTATGTCACTGCACGAGAACGTGTTATGATCCGAGAGATGCGAGGTGAATCGTGAGTATCAATGAATACATGATCTTAGCTATGGGTGCTGTCGTTTTATCGCTTATCTATTATATTTTTAGTCGCGAAACGCATCAAGCAAAACAGATTCGAGCGATTGCTATAGCAGTAGAAAATCTTAATCATCAGTTTTATGCACTAGAGCAAGAATTTAAGCAAAAAATTTTACACCTTCAAGAACAGGATAATGACACGATAACATCTGCAGATCTACGGTATGAGTTAGAAGTAGGGATTAGTGAATACACTAAGCCATTGAAAGATCATTTGCAGCAGGTACAAGAAGAGTTTCAGGTGGCAAAAGAGCAGTTACATAAACGCATTGTCCACCTTGAAGAGAATGTACGGACTCTTTCTTTACCGACATCAGTGACAGGAATGGATGATGATCGTATCCTTACACTATACAAGCAAGGGATCGATATAGATACGATTTCAAAAGAATTACGCCTTTCTAAGCCCGAAGTTGAATTTGTTTTAAAAATAAATCAACTTAAATAAAAAATTTCTACTTATTTTTATAAATTTATAAGTTTAAAATAGTATAATTTCGGTCTCTTAATTAAGACATAATATGCGCTCGTAGCTCAGCTGGATAGAGTACTGGTTTGCGGTACCAGCGGTC
>JAYEGP010000002.1:0-7243 GCA_034659135.1 Campylobacterota bacterium | reverse complement strand
TGACCTTAGCGTATTATAAAACGGCGCAGTACATGCTTTATCATAATAAACGCTCTGATATTGTAAAATAGCGATTAAAGATAAGGATTAGAGATGCGAAAACGAATATTAGTCACAGGTGGAGCAGGTTTTTTAGGCTCACATCTTTGTGAACGACTTCTCAATGAGGGTAATGATGTTATCTGTTTGGATAACTTTTTTACAGGAGATAAAAAGAATATTGAGCATCTTTTAGATAACCACTATTTTGAACTGGTACGCCATGATGTGAGTGAGCCTATCTCTTTAGAGGTGGATGAGATCTATAATCTTGCCTGTCCTGCCTCACCACCGCATTATCAGTTTGACCCCGTTCAAACGACAAAAACATCAGTGATGGGTGCGATAAATATGCTTGATATTGCTAAACGCACCAAGGCGAAAATTCTTCAAGCTTCAACATCAGAAGTCTATGGTGATCCTGAAGTGCATCCTCAACCTGAAAGCTATAAGGGTTCGGTCAGTACGACAGGCATTCGTGCCTGTTATGATGAGGGAAAACGGTGCGCAGAGACACTTTTTTTTGATTACTACCGACAGTACGAAGTAGATATAAAAGTAATACGAATATTTAATACCTATGGCCCCAATATGAATCCTTATGATGGACGTGTGGTGTCTAACTTTATTGTTCAAGCGATAAAAGGCGAAGACATTACGATGTACGGTGATGGTATGCAGAGCCGATCATTTTGTTATGTGGATGATCTTGTTGATGGAATGATTCGCCTAATGAACTCACGAGATGGTTTTACGGGTCCTGTAAATATTGGAAATCCAGGTGAATTTACGATGATAGAACTGGCAGAAAAAATCATTGAACTCACGGGATCATCTTCTAAAATCATTTTTCTACCACTCCCTCAAGATGATCCGATGCAGCGCCAACCCGATATCACCTTAGCAAAAAAAGAGTTAAATTGGGAACCGCATATCGCCTTGGAAGAGGGGCTTAAAAAGACGATTGCTTATTTTAAGAGTGTTGTGTAAAAATACTTTTTTTGAAATTATTGACTAATGTAGTGTTTGATTTATTTTATAGTAGTAGATATAATAAGGAAAATAATAAGGAGTTTGATATGACAGCAGAAAAAATCACTGTTACCATTCCGCATGAATTAAAAGAGAGATTAGTTTGTGTTAAAGATGAGTTAAAAACTTCTATGTCAGCTATTTATAAAGAGGCATTAGAAAATTATCTAGAAAAAAAAGAGTTAGAGAAGTGGGAAAGAGGTGCAAGGTTGGCATCACAAGATAAAGAGTATATGCAATTAGCAAAAGAACTTGGTAATACAGAAACTGGGTTCCATGAATATTAATCAAGGTGAAATATGGATGGTTCACTTTGAGCCAAGTGTTGGAAGTGAAATCCAAAAAATGCGTCCTGCTATTGTAGTTAATGACGATAGAATTGGTAGATTTGGAATAAAAATTGTTTTACCTATCACTGAATGGAAAGAACATTATAGTAACTACCCTTGGATTATAAAGATCACTCCAGATGGTACCAACGGCTTATCAAAAGATTCCTCAATCGAGTGTTTTCAAATTAAAAGTTTTGATACTGATAGGTTTGAAACAAAAATAGGTCAAATTGATAAATCCTTATTATTTCAAGTGCATAGCACAATAGTAAAAACGCTCAATCCGCTTTACAATCTATAGCACCATTTGAATTAAGAATATTATTTAACTATTTTGATTTTTTGAGACGTTTTCTTTAACGACTTTAGCGGGATTTCCTACTGCAATGGATCGCACAGGAATAGATTTGGTTAAGGTGGCATTGATCCCTACGGTGGCCTCATCACCTATCGTAACACCTTTAAGTACGGTGGTATTATCTGCTAACCACACACCGTTTCCAATGGTAATACTTTTAGCTTCATTGATCCGTACTCCCTTATGATAGAGCTCATGACCATCGGAAGTCATCACCTTAGCATGACGTGAGAGCGAACAGTTTTCTCCTATAGTGAGGGTGATATTTTTTTCTCGTGCACTGATGTAAGAACCTCTTCCTATAACAGAACCTGAGCCTATTTTTATAAGATTGTTTTCACCCGTGATCTGAATAAAGGTATCACGTATTCGCACATTATCAGCAATCTTCAAAGTATTGTTTTTTCCTTTGATACTCACCTGACAACCAGATATTTTTAGATTGTTTCCTAAAGAGATGTGATTGTTCTTTTGAACACGAATTTTATTTCTAATACGCTGAATCAAGTTGAAACTCATATTTTAAACCTTTTGTAATCCGTCTTGACAGTAAAATGTATTTTGGGCTCTTTTCTCTTGGATATAAGCTTTTTGCTTTTGATTGCGCTCTTTTCTGCCATGACGTTCGTGATTAAGATGAAAAAGATTGGCACTGTATTTACAGGTTTTAGGTGTTGTGCCTGAAGCGATAAGCCGCCACTCGATATCGAAGTCATTCCATCCGCCATAAAGCGCTTCATCAACGCCATTAATAGCTAAGACATCTTCTTTGAAGAGCGAAAAATTGGATCCGAGTAGGTGGACATTAGTATCACGCTGACTTAGAAGTTTAAAAATCAGACCCTTTGGATTAAAGTAGAGACCCTGCTCAAAATGGCGCCCATTATCTTTCATGAGATAAGGAAGTTTTAAAAGAAGTGAACGCTGTAGTTCTAGAGCACTGCTACGACCTTCTCGTATGTCAGTAGAGACATTATCACCGAGATTAACCCTTCGTCCACAAAGGACGCGTTTTGGTTCTGCTAATGAAACATGAGAAGTGATAAAACTTGTATAGGGAATAACATCACCATCGATAAAAATAAGATACTCACCTTGAGAGAGTTTGATCGATTGGTTGATGGCGATAGCTTTTCGCATTCCCTGATCTTCATGAGAGAAGTGGTGAATTTTAAAAGGGTACTCATGAGATGCTAAAAATGCTTTGACCTCTTGAGAGTTGTCATCCTCAGCGACTATCACTTCAAAATTTGTGTAATCTTGTTCTATAAGTGCCTCTAAAATCAATTCAAGAGCACGAAGATCTTTATAGGTAGGAATGATGAGTGATACTAACATCTAGAGCGAATCCAGAATGTTAGCAAGGGCATGAAACTGTTTTTCATTAGAGAAAAGTCTCTCTGTCTTTTTCATACCGTTTTGAGAGAGGGTATGATTGAACTCCCTGTCATCATAAACTCTTTTGATAGCACTTGAGAGCGCTTGAGCATCACCCTGATCAAAGAGAAGGCCTGTCGTTTCATGATCAATGATCTCTACAACACCACCACTGTTTGAGCCTAAAACGGTGGTACCTACCTGCATCGCTTCGATAAGTACTAAGCCAAAGGTTTCACGCTTTGAGGCAAGGACAATGGCATCACTCATCTGAAAAAACTCATGAGGATTGTTCATAAAACCTAAAAAGTGAATGCGTTTTTCTACACCAAGTGTTTGAGCCATTGCTTTGAGTTGATCGGTATAGCCTTTTTTCATCTCATGACCCACAAAATAAGCATGAATGTCAGAGTGATCCAATTTAGCGATAGCTTCAATGAGAAGATGTTGGCCTTTAGCTTCGTTGATACGACCTACCATTCCTACAACAAATTTATCTTGCATCTCAAACTCTTGACGTTTACTTTCGAGCGCGCTTTGATCCATAAGTTCCGGTTTATCGGAACCCATATAAAGAACTTCGACGCGAGGTCGAATGTCTTCGGGAATAAAGGTCTCTAACTGTTGTTTGACCTGATGGGTGACAGGAAGCATCAGATCGATGTTTTCATATAAAAAACGGTGGTAAAAATCGTCTTTAAAACGGGTCATTGTCATGTTGCGGGTCTGGACAAGTTTTGGTTTACATGTAGAGAGTTTTTTTGCTAAAACGGCTATGGGAATATCTTTGGTCCAGTGAAGGTGAACGATATCAATGGCATTGTCATCGATGATCTTTGCCAGCTTTTTAGCTGAAAAAAACATAAAAATATTAGAGGTTTTTTCTATACATTCGTAGGGATAGGGTGTCTCTTGATAATACTGCTCCAACTTGCCTTTAGTGTTGATAATACTGGTGACATTGTACGTTTCATGCAGGGCTTTTGCGGCGCGAACCATATAGAGTTCTAGACCTCCCAAATCAGGTGAAAGACAGAGTTCTAGTAGATTTTTTTTATTCATTTTCTTGGTACTCCAAAATTAAGGCATATTTCATATAAGAACTAAAGGCTGAAATAACGGCAACATTCCAGCCATGAATGCCATGAAATGCGCCGCCTTTTAAGACAAGGGCTTTAAAAAGTGCGCCTATTCCATGAACAAAAGGATCAAAACTATGCGCCCGTTTTCCCTCTTCAAAAGAGATTTTAGCACCTCTGGAAATGAATTTGTGTGTGGTTTTAATCATCTGCGAATAGTCATCATAAGAGTAGTGAAGCAGGTCCGCTTCGAGATTTTTAATATTAGATGTTTCGACTTTAGCATGACCACCAGCAGTTGAAAAGCCGCAGTTAGAACGCTTATACAGACGTGTGACACGATCTGGATACCAGAGTTTGATAAAGTGCTTACCGACAAAAGTTTTACGAGAAAAAGAGAAGGCATCATAAGATGTGTTGTCAAGATCAAGTTTTTGTATCGCTTCAATGGCATTGCTATCAAGACGTTCATCGGCGTCGATGCTGAGAATCCATTCATTTTTTGCCAGTGGTGCGCCAAAAGCTTTCTGGGGACCATCCCCAAGATACGGTTGAACAATGACACGTGCACCTAAATCCTCTGCAATCTTACATGTAAGATCACTGCTTTGTGAATCAATGACTAAGACTTCATCACACACGTTTTGTACACTGCGAATCACTGCTTCTATATTTTTTTCTTCATTGAGTGTAATGATATTGGCGGTAATTTTCTTTTTCATCGGCATCTCTTATGCCGATTTGAAGAGTTGGTCTGAAATAACAAACAGAAGTGTTGCAAATAAGGCGAATTTTATATTTTCAAGAAAGCTGTGCAATTTTTTCCTAGTAGATTGTTTTATAGTGTAAGGGTAGCGTATATTCGCTATAATTCTGATTTTAAAGGCGTATCTTTTGGGCATAAAATTTAGTATTAATGAAAAATATCCATCATTTGAAGCGGTACTTTTAAATATCAAAACCTATTTTGACGCTTCGAGTGAAAGTATTCATAAAGCACGTAATGAGCTTCGTATTGCTACGATTGAAAACGAAAAACTTGTTATTAAAGCCTTTAAAGTACCGCACCTTATTAATCAATTTGCCTATGCCTATCTACGTGATGGCAAAGCACGTAAGTCTTATGATAACGCCATCACACTTCAAGCCTTACATGTAAACACTCCTGAGCCTATTGGCCTCATTGAGTTTTATCGCTTCGGACTGCTTAAAGAGAGTTATTTTATCGCAAAGCATGAGCCTTATGACTTTACGATTCGTGAAGCTTTTCATCATAAGATCGAGGATCATCAAGATGTTATTAAGGCGTTTGCTGCTTTTACTTATGACTTACATGTAAAGGGTGTGTGGCATGTGGACTACTCTCCGGGAAATATCTTGATTACACGAGAAGCAGAGGGCTATAAGTTTTCACTCGTAGATATCAATCGTATGGAGTTTAAAACGATAGAGAGCTATGAAGGCTTAAACAATTTTGCGAAATTCTGGGCTAAAGAAGAGGATCTAATGTTTCTAGCACAAACATACGCGGTATTAGCAGGTCTTGATGAAGATAAAGCCGTAAATATTGCCTTGAACGCGGCGCAGAAGCTTCAGGCAAAAACGAATCTCAAGCGAAAACTTAAAGGCCAATAAACCTTTATGCTCTTTAACAGCTATGAGTTTATCTTTCTTTTTTTACCTTTTAGCTTTTTTATCTATTTTTATTTATTTTTATTTATTACAGAAACGATTTATCATCGGGGCAAAAGGCTTTTTAGTCTTTGCTTCACTTTTTTTTTATAGCTGGTGGAATGTGGCTTATCTGCCCATAATCCTCAGTTCCATGCTTTTTAATTATCTCATCGGAAATACTCTAAATGATAACCTTCAGCATATTAAAATGCATAGAAAAACACTTTTGGGCATCGGTATCACCGTTAATCTTGCACTGCTTGGATACTTTAAATATGCCGACTTCTTTATTGAGAATTTCAACTTTGTCTTTGATGGATCGGTACCGCTTTTACATGTAATGCTTCCGCTGGCCATCTCTTTCTTTACCTTTCAACAGATTGCGTATCTTGTAGATTCATACAGAGCAGAGACAAAAGAGTATGATTTTTTAAACTATGCGCTCTTTGTGACTTTCTTTCCTCAACTTATAGCTGGTCCAATTGTGCATCACGCAGAGATGATGCCGCAGTTTGCTTCAAGATGGAATCTAGTAAAAAAATATCAAAATATTGCAACGGGACTTTTTATCTTCTCTATAGGACTTTTTAAAAAAGTTGTGATTGCCGATACTTTTGCTGTATGGGCAAGCAGCGGATTTGATAAAGCCGAGACCTTAAATATGATTGAAGCGTGGGCAACATCACTGTCGTATACTTTCCAACTCTATTTTGATTTCAGCGGCTATACGGATATGGCAATAGGTGCGGCGCTACTGTTTAATATAAGGCTCCCTATCAACTTTAACAGCCCTTATAAAGCTCTGGACATTCAAGACTTTTGGAGACGTTGGCACATCACCTTGTCACGTTTTTTACGAGATTATGTCTATATTCCCTTAGGTGGAAATCGTAGTGGGAACTTTAGAACTTTCAGTAACTTGATGGCGACCTTTATACTTGGTGGTATCTGGCATGGAGCCGGTTGGACCTTTGTGTTTTGGGGTTTTTTACACGGTTTGGCTCTCGTTATTCATAGGCTATGGCAGCGTGTAGGCATACAACTACCCAAGGTCTTGGCTTGGTTTATTACGTTCAATTTTATCAATATCAGCTGGGTCTTTTTCAGGGCAAAAGAGTGGGATGATGCTCTTAAAGTTTTAAATGCCATGTTTTTTTCACCGCTGGTTTTAGATTACCGTTGGAGAGAGCAACTCTCTTTTTTAGATGTTAACTTTGGTCCGTGGTTGCAAAATATTTACGCTGATAATGAGATCATGCTCTGGCTGTTGATATCCTTGATAATCGTTCTGTTTTTACCTAACAGTTCTAAGCTTTCTCGAATGTTTAGACCTTCGTATTGGACCTTGCTTT
>JAYEGP010000001.1:0-7260 GCA_034659135.1 Campylobacterota bacterium | reverse complement strand
ATCAATACCCGAAAAGAGGTAGCAGCTCATCTTGAAACACTTAAAGATGATAGAGAAGCCTTTGATGCCTATCTGAAAATCTTTGAGACAGAGCTTTTTAACTCAGACTTCACAACAACTGGCAGTGCACCTATAAAACGTAATGTAGCGCTAGATACTCCTTCAAATGCGCCTCTTGGTGATGCTAAGTCAATGACTGTCACTCTCAAAGATGGAAAAATTGATTACAGTGCCTACCGATTAAAAGGTGATGTCAATGGAGATAGCATCGTTGATTTTAGTGATATCACCTTGCTTAATGATGCAATTTTTACTAACTATTACACCTCTGATTATGATGTAAACAGTGATAGTAAGATTGATTTAGCTGATATTATTGATGTCTCTGCCAGACTTCTTACAGAGATTGGATATTTTGATTTTTACACTACTGCTGGAGTAAAACTAGATATTGCCACACGAAGTGCTCAAGCAGAAAAAATATTCTCTTATGATGGCACGGCTACGCAAGTTATGGTTGTCGCTAAAGATACCAATATGGTAAGCAGTTTCGCAACAGGTTTAAGCGATCTTGATGAAGTATGGTACAAGCAAGAGTATGTCATAGATGATGTCACACCAGATTACAGCAGTAGCATGAAAGAGAATACTTTAACTCGTGCCACAAGGTCTGAGACATGTACCTATATACCAGGGCCAAGAGTCCCTCCAAAAGTTTCTAGTATTAAACATTCATTATTACGACAAGCTATTGCTTTTGCAGTAGATGCTCAACCCGAAGAGCATCTGACAGGTTGGAACTTTTCAGTTAGGTATGGCTATAGAGGAAATTGGTCTGATCAAGATAGTGGACTCTTGCATACTGATTTTACTGATGCTAAAAAAACAGTAGATCTACATTTTGCAAAAGCAGATATGGGTATTCCACCTGATATTAGATTATCTACAGAGAAAGAGTTTGTCTATACGGCAGGACGAAGAATGGGAATAACTACTAAAGTGAGTGCTGATCATTCAATACATAATGATGCTATTTGTACTAAAGAGGGTAAACGAATACGACGAAAATACATTATTTTGGCATCTTCTGTTTTAAGCATTTCTAACCCTATCTATGCATTAACAGGAACTGTAGAAGGAGAGCCTTTTAAAGGAAAGCTTTTTCTGCATCGAATTGGGCCAACTCCTGCCGAAAAAGACTTTGAAGCTCTTATTGAAGGAAAAACTTTTTCTGCACCCTTCCTTCCTTATGGAGAGTTTACAGTTAAAGCAGAGACTGAGTGTGGCTGTGAACTGCAACTTTCAGACAAGTTTATCTTTACTGACACTACTTCATCTGTGAGCATTAGCAACCCTAGCGATGCTACACAAGAGGTCTACCTTTCACTCGATGTTAAAGATAAAGAGCAGAAAAAAATTGAAGGTGCAGAGGTAACTATTATTGCTGATGAGTGTGCCGTAGAAGCATTTACTGATAGTGCGACAACAGACTCAAACGGTAATGTTAGATTCGAAAATCTTAAACCTGCTAGCTACAAAGTTCTGGTTGATGGGAAACCAGCTAAAACAATTCTCATTTGTGCCAATACCAATACAGTAGTCAATATAGTTGAAAATCCACTTTGGAAGTTTCACACTACTTTTACTAGCTCTTTTCCTGGCAGTGGTTCAATGACTATTAAAAAATTCCCTATAGAAATTGATAAGATGCATGAGAGTGAATATTTTGATATTGACGAAATTAATGCAAATCTTCCTGCGGGTGAAAAAGTAACTCAAGATTTTATTGATAATCTTAATGCGCAAGGCACTCCAGCATTTATAGTTTTTGTAGGCAATGATTATCAATCTTACCCAGAAAACACAACAATAAGCTATAGCGGATTAGCCTATGATAGTGGTCTATCTCCTCTGCTAGTATCTGCTGATGGTGTGGATTGGTCTGCACTTAAATTTGTAGATGGTGTTCCTGAACCTTATCAAATAGGTTCTATGAGTGGGACTTCAGGGGCTGTAAGCGGTTTAGATTGTCCGGGGACACTTCCTGCGGATTTTGAAAGTAAGGTTATATCTGGAGAGCCTATAGGACCTTGGACTTCATCAGGATATGAAAACAGTTGTACCTTTTTGTTTGAACCATGTCAAAATGAGGCATGTGATTAATATCTTTTTTTCTTTTTAGTTCCTTAGCTCACGCTTGGGAACTTTTAGCCTTACATGTAAAGCTTTAGAGTCTTACATGTAAGCCTAAAAGGAGATACTATCAAGACACTACTCACGCTATTACTGTTCATCCCGCTTATGCTCAGCGCATCCAAACCCCTACCTTTCAACCTCACCTACCCCACAGTAACAAAAACTCAAAAGCTCAAACAAGAGCGTTACGATAAACTGGAGTTCTACATCAAAGGCGAGGGCTACCGCTCTGTTTATGGTCATACGTGGAAACAGAAATTCAGTTATCCTCAATTTGAAAACGGTGCGCATAAAAAAGCGCTTCGAGACTTTTTCATTACAACGCTTGCGATCAAACCCTCGGAGATTAATAGAGAAGATTATGGACATTTTAAAAAAGGAGGCAAAGAGTACTGGCTTAAACTCAATACTTACGCGACTTCGTATAATTATGAACTTTTAGAAGTTGCTGCGTTTCCTGAGATGGTGAGCTTTGACAACAACATCAGCTATAGAGTCGATAAACAGTTTATACGCAAATATGGCGACGTGGAGATTCCCAAAAACATTGCCATTGCGCATGTTAAGGACTACGCCGTTGAGCGCTACGCGTACAAAAGGTACAATGAACACACCTTTTACTACAACAAAAAAGCCCACGTTCACAAGGGTAAGTTCTGGAAACTCGACTTTAGAAACAGCGGCACAGATAAAAACTCCCACCGCTACGCTATCGCCCATGACTACAAAGAAAAAATCCTAAAACTCGGTGCCACTATTTTAAAAGACGAAGATAACAATATTCTCTTTCGGCTTGAGCACAATAGCGCCATCAACTATATCTACCTCAGCGTTTATAACAAAACCTTTACGCTGACGATTATCGAAGAAGAGGCCTTTAAACAGTCGCTTATCTTGACTCCTGATGCCATTAAGGCAGAGCTTGATAAAACAGGAAAGATCACGCTTGAGGGGATCTATTTTGATTTTAACAAAGCCACACTGAAACCCGAATCTAAGAAAGCGATTCTCTCTGCGGTGGCATTGATGCAGCGATATGGTGATTTGGTGCTTTCGGTGCATGGACATACTGACAATAAAGGAAGCGATACCTATAACCATAAACTCTCCCAAGAGCGCGCCGCTTCCGTACGTCAAGCCATCATCAATGAGGGAATAGAGAGCACACGCCTGCAATCAAATGGCTACGGCGAAGAAGAGCCTATCGCCAGCAATGAGACTGAGGAGGGACGCGCACAAAACAGACGGGTGGAACTGCACAAGGTCAGTGGTGGGGATAAAAAATCTATTATTACTATTGATTTTATTAAACCGCTTGAAAACTCTGTTATCGCCTCAAAATATGAGTATGACAATCAAGAGCTGAGCATCCATAAAACCAAGCCTTACTCTAAGAAAAAAGAGCTTGTTAATTACAGAGGGCATCTCAAAACCATTAACTATGAGATTTTAAAAGAAGCGAAGGTGGATAGAAGCATCTCACGTAAGGAGATCATCAAAAATTACGAAAATGTACTAGAACTTTATAACGCGGTCATCGTTGGAATCTATGGCAACGACCTGCACTTTAAGATCGAAGACCGTGGGGATGGTGTGAGTGTTTATGGGCGCATTAATGCCTATGATGGAAAATATAGTATTCGATTTTTGATTGAGGAGTAAAAGGTGAAGTTTCTTCTCATTGTTTTCTTTCCTTTACTCCTCTTAGCTTCGGTTGAAGGCATTTGGAAACTCGACCTACCCACCACGAAAGAACACAATCCAAACACAAAAACCTACCGTGCTTTTGAGAGTGTCACACTGGAGTTTAAAGAGGGCAAGATCTTTCAAAACGGCTCACAAATCTCACTGTATCGTCTTAATAACGGCGAAATCTTTGAGAGTCAAGACGGTGCAACATGGGAGCCTTCGGCCTTACATGTAAAGAATGACACCCTGACTTTGGATATCGGAAGTGCCCTGCTTTACTTCAAAGCTTTTATTCCAGAAATAGAGAGACTCTACGATCTCAACATCAGCGGCATAAATTTTAGTGAAGATGACTTTTATGAGGGTGACAGTTACAAGTACCGTGATGATGATAAAATCCCATGGATTCATGCCCAGCTTTACAACACCTTTGAGAGTAAAAAAGAGATCGGCTATCGTGTCTATCAAAATCTAAACAACACCATGACGCAGACCGATACCCATATTTTCCATTTCAAAGATAACAGCGCTACCGCGTTTAGCTACCGTAAATTTGGTCAGAGACAAGATGACTGGATTGATATGGATTGGCATCGCATCGACCATGACGAACCGTATTGGCAAAAAAAAGAGAAAGCGATCACCTTTTCCCCGCTTTTTGGGGATATGGAACTTTTTCATTTCAAAGGCAAAGAGGAGGTAATAACACCGGCAGGCACCTTTACATGTAGTAAAATAGAGGGAATACAAAAACCATGGGACGATCCTGTGGTAGTGTGGATGATAGATGATCAGGCAGGCATATACGCAAAGGTCGTCAATCTCAAAGAGAAGAAGCTTTATCTGCTTGAAACTATAAAGGAAAAATAATGAAAACACGACTTTTACTACTTTTGTTGGCTTTACATGTAAGCCTATTTGCTGCTGTAGGCTCTTGGGAGGCCGACCCCCAGCTCTCCATCAAAGCTAACGGGGAGTTAAACCCTCAAGAACAACAGATGGTTTTAGGTTTTGTTGAAGAGGTGAAGTTCCTTGACATCAAGAAAGACATGAGTTTTGAGCTTGACGGCGGCAAAGGCACTTGGAAAAAGGTATTGGGCAATAGCTACCTTCTCGAAATAGAGGGCCAAGCACTCAATGTCGTTTTAAAAGATGAGACCCATTTAGAGCTAGCTTTAAACATGGGTGCGGGTCCGGCACTTATCATCGCCTACGTTCCTAAAGGCAGTGTTGTCAAAGCGGAGCGAATCTTGCCAAAAGATTTTCCCTATTACGATCAAGCTTATCGCTCAGAACTCAGTATGGGCGAGGGTAAGCATAGCTTTGTAAAACTGAGTAAAGAGGGAGTGCTTTATGAGTATTACGGCAGTAGTGAACAGACTATCGATCCCGCTTTGATCACCAATAAAGTCACCGAATTTTCAGGCGAGCTTCCAAACTTGGCACTCGATATGCAACGCGGAACGATCACACTGAGTGAGGATAGGGCACACCTTGTAGTCGAAAAAGCGATGCAGGGAAAAACCTCTTTCATCTTAGCCTCTTTCAAAGATCCGAGTATCACCCCCTCAACTACCAACCCTTGGACTAAAGAGGCCATCAAAGCCTACACACTCAAACATCCGAGCCTCACCTACCATCGTAAAGGGTTTGACGTGTTTGAAAACCAAAAAATCGATGATGAGATCACCTATAGCATCACCGACTACAATAAGAAGTTTTTTGATGAACCCATCGGCAGTATGTATAAACTCTCATCCAAAGAAGAGGACGGCGGACTCTATCGCTGGTCACAGTTTTCACCCTTTGTGCCCAACCATGTACCTAAAAAGAGAGCTGACAAGATCGTCCATAGCATTGAAGGCATCCAAGAGATCACGACACCCGCTGGCACCTTTACATGTACAATTCTCAATCTCGACGCCGATGGCGAAATCATCAAAGCATGGATGATCAACGACCGCCCCGGTGTTTATGCCAAATACATGAACATGACTGCAAGCTTTACCTTGGTGAAATGAGAAGATTGCTCTTACTAAGGAATCAGAATTGAATAAAATGTAAATCTAAGCGATTGCTATTTTAGTTCTAGTCACACTATTTTATGAGGAGCATAGCCTTAGCTACGCGACGATTAAAATCGTTTGACTAGGGCTAAAAGAGTACGCTAAGATTTATGTTTTATTTAATTTTGATTCCTAAGCATAGCAATCGTGCTTCATGCCAACCCAAGCACGCTCTTAGATGAGCGAGGTGGGTTTTATAAAAATACTTCGGGTGTCTATATGAAAACTATAATGCACCCCGAGAGAAATCAATTATCTACTGCCTTAAAAACTTTTAATACTGAATTTGCTCTTTTTTAAACTCATGAAACGCTGTTGCGACTTTCTCATCCTCTAGTTTGAGCATACCTATCACTTCAGGATTAACAAGATAATAGCCCAAAACAAGCTCAATTCTATCGCCTTTTTCAATGCGATACTCATACTTTATATGTCGTTTCTCTTTAGCCTGAATCATCGTGTCTTTAAGTGTGATGTCGGCTTTCCATGGCATTGCGGGCTTGCCATTTTTACCAATAACGCGCTCAAAGCGTTCCTCTTTTAAGGCCGTAGTCTTACCCGCACGTGTCACACTGACTTTTAAGACCGCCAGACGTAAAGGATGAAGCAAAAGTGCATGGCTGGTCTTGTTATCGATAAGTACTGTAAAATCTTCATCACTCTTTTGCACCTTTAATTCAACATACTGCTCCAACATCTCCGAATGAAAATGCGTACCTGCGAAACCGTGAAAGGCGTGAACTTTGGTATCTTTAAATTCACTCACACTTCCCTGAACTTTTGGCATGTGACAACTCACACAGTTGGTTCCGTCCATCTCATTATCAATATTTGTCGAGCAGACATTGAGACCCCATTTATTACGCTTATGCGAGTGACACCCGATGCAGACATTCCCATTTTTCATATGTTCATTGCCCTCGGTTACGATACCGTGATAGGGAGAGTCTACATGCTCTTTTAAGGTTCCAAAATAGTTCTTAGACTCTTTAGAGATAATGTTGGTATTTGAAGGCGTGGCATGTAGCTTGATTGACTCGATGCGGTGACAATACGCACAACCGATACCCCCTTGATGGGTACTATTGTTGGCATCAGGAAGGGCTTTTTGTCCTTTTGTGAGCATCTTGTCAAGATTGTCTGCCATAGGCGTATGACACTTACCGCATCCATAACGCTCTTGTTTTAGGTTTTGAGGGTGGCTCGCCCAGACGGCATTATGAATCGGGTCTTTTTGTGGAGTTGAGTTGGCATGCATCGAGCCATAATACTCTTCATAAATACCCTCATGACAGGCCTTACAATCTTC